>JACQRL010000234.1 GCA_016206485.1 Planctomycetota bacterium
GCTTGGTATGTGAGTTCATTCGGACCAGATACATACACACTTGTTTTTAGAAGCGCATCCTGAAGCAAAGGCCTTAGAAAGAAAGATGCTGTCAACCTCCTGAAATGCGTGTTCAAGTCTGCTACATCACTAGAAAGTTTTTCACCATCACATACAAGTGTTCCATCTAAGTTGTTTATTTTCTTTTTCTTCTTACCATCAATCAAAAACATTCCCGGAGAATTTGTCTTTCCCAAACCAGTTTTAAATCCAGCCTCTTCGAGGCTGCTAACCCCATCGTTAAATGCCTTTATAATTGAATCAGTATTGTCTAGAACAAACGAATAGAAATGATTCATGAATTCATATGAGAAAATTCTCGGTTCTACAAGAATCAACCCCTCGTTGTCAAAAATATTGAGCAGAAGCTTTGAGAAAAAGCTTGCTAAATTCGCCTTCATACTTTCTTTGATAGATTCCTTGAATTCTTCTGGAGGGGCTATAACATCCCATACCTTTGAGCTAAATCTTGTCAGCGCTGAAATATTATTGTACAAATATGCCGGAATTTCATCAGTTTTATCTAATTCAATCCGAACAGGCCTTTTATTCTTATCTAAAACGACAATATCATCAAAATTTGCAATTTTATCATCATCAGAATGGTTCCAAAAGATACAGACAGTGGGTGTCTTGGTAATTGTTTCTATCAGATCTCTAAGGAGCAGGCAAGTGTGAACTTTAAATAAAATGTACATGGGGCCGCCATAGACATTTGGCTGTTGTCCAGTTACAATTACGTGAGCTCCGGTCAAAAGTTTAGGAATATTCTGTATCGTTTGTCTTCCAGCCCTAAGAAGTGTGTTATACTGAAGAATATCCTGAACAACCTGCTGAGGTAATTTTACCGGAGGTCTCCCACGAAAATGATCCACAAAAAAAGTGAAATCTGTCGGATCAAACTTTATAAATTCAGTTATAGACCCTTTACCTGATACAAGCTCCTGAAAAATATCAGGATATAAACCTCCAAAGTCCTTAAATGGAAGATAAAAATTATTTCGTGACATAAATTATAGAAAAGCGATTTTCTGGTTAGACACTTTAATCCTCGACCATTTCCCACAAACCACTTGATTTATCGTAATAAATAAGCAACTTACTACTGATTCCATTATCATTGTTCTGGCCAACAATTCTTAAAACCACTTCAACAGATGTTCCTTTGATGATAACATTATCGTCTCCAAAGTCTGACAACGTGCTATAACTAAGATATTCAATAAATTGTGATATGAATCTGTTCGACGGCAGAGAGACAGATGTCTTGGTTATATCTTCCATATAATTTTTGAAAAAATCCGGAATCAGCTTGTTATCTAATCGAGTGTCTGCATATGATAAATTTAATTCACCACGATTAGAAATCACTCTCAAAATAGCTTTTTTATTATTATCCAATATAGAAAGAGAGAAGTCATCTGCACAACTATTAAAATAAGACTTTATTTTTGATATCTGGTCAAAAGTAAAAACAAATCTGCCTCGATTTACTAATGGAACAAAGTCTGTTTGGAACCTAAATAAGGCAAAAGAAGGTACCTTTTCAATATCAAAATACAAACTTTTGCCATCTTTGTACATCGTGACAAGATGCTTGGATTTCAAATAAGATCCGGTGTTACCTTCTGTCCAATAGTCTGGATTTAACAGTCCTGCAGGAAAAGAGTCAAATTCATAGGAGAAACCCCTGAATTCTAATGGGAGCACTGAGATGGCAGCTGATAAATTATACGGCGTTAATAACAAATTGATCTTATCTGTTGAGAATCTTGCAATCTTCATAACAGTAAAACTAGAGGGTATTAGTGTAATAAATAATTCCTATTTAAACAGCAATTTGTGAGGCTTTATATGGGTCTGATCAAGTTTTTGCGCTATGGCAATAAATTTACCCTTATAATGGACCCTAGAAAACTCCTTATCGCAAGAAACCTGGATGAAATTCCCATTTACGAATCTAAGATATTGAGATTCGTTTAATTCTACCATTGGCAAAAAAGAGAGCACTGTATCTAAAGGAATCAACTTATTTTGAATCGTTTCTACATTACTTAGATCTTCAACTCTGAAAGATTCTGTTACATCAATTTCTCCTATCTTTATTCTCCTTACCTTTGTTACATGTGATACAGTATCAAGTTTATAACCAATGTCTCTTGCAAGTGCACGTATATATGTACCAGTTGAACATTGGACTTCAAATGAGGAACAGGGAAGGGCATAGCTAAGAAGTTTAATATACTGTATTTTTATTCTCTTGATAGGAACATCAACTTTGATATTAGATCTTGCAAGTTTGTAAAGTCTTTCTCCATTTACTCTGTGCGCGGAATACATTGGAACAGTTTGATCGCTTATTCCTATAAAAGACTCAATAACATCTTCCAATTGTTTTTTTGTGAATCCGGCATGTGATTCTTTAACAGTTACTCCGGTGCTATCAAGAGTATCGGTTTCCTTACCAAAATATGCCTCAAAATAATATGTCTTTGGAAAATTGGAAAGCATATTCAATATTTTTACTCCTTTCCCTATTCCAACAATAAGAAGACCTGTTGCCAACGGATCAAGAGTTCCACCATGCCCGCACTTTGATCTGGTGAGCTTTGCTATCTGTTCACAAACATTAGAAGAAGTTAAGCCGGGACTTTTATCTATGAGCAGGATTCCATCGAGCATTATTTAAACTTCTTAACCAAGAAATTCTCCTTAAGCGGTCTCACTACTGCCGAGTCTATATGGAATATCAGTTTGTCATCGGCAGTTGCAAAGTATGTATCATCAGCATATCGATCGCTAATCTTCAGTTTGTATGTCTTGTTATCCCCTTCAATAATGCAAATTATTAAGGGATCAAGTAATCCAAATTTACCAAGATCAGAAGGATCATCAGATATAATTCTTGCCTGGTCTAATACCGCTAATTCACGCGTCAAGGCTGCTTCAAGTCTTACTGTATCGACCATGTAATCATTTGAATCCACTTTCCACTCTTCACCATTCCTTATATATTCGAAATGAACTATATCTCCGGATTGAATTTTCTGATATAAAGAAATCTTTTTTACGGTTTTGGGATCAAGTTTCCATATTGGCTCGACATAAAAATTAAAGTGGAGTCCTTTCAGCATTTTTACATAAGATTTCTGAACACTAAACATCTCATATTCAGTATCACTTACCGGTACATAGACAAGACCTTTTGTTCCGCTTTCCTGAAAATAAAACTCCCGTTTCTCATTTGTAAGATAAAAAGTAACCTTACATTCCGGTTTTTCTACATCAACAATCTTTGCAACAACGGTTTTCGAGACTCGATTCAAAAAACTTGTGATTTCAGACTTCATAAATCTCTGAACAAAAGCCTGAACATAGTTCTGCTGCCTGTCATACAATTCCCTTTGTGAAGGATCAACAAGTATTCCTTTTGGCTCAACAATCTCCAAAACCTGAAAAGACTGCCTTTTCCCATCGATAACATCTTCTACAACTTTTTGTTCAAAAACAAGTGTCGACAATTTTCCTTCCTTGAAAGAAGCAATTTCGAACTTTTGAAGTTCATCCGGACGAAACCTATATAGAACTTTAAATCTGAAATCATCAAGATTAGCTGGCAGGGAAGAGTATTTTTCAGACTCAACATAAAATATTTCGTCAGAGCCTTCTAAGTAGACATAAAATTGAGGTTCTTTTCCCTGTTCAATCTTATCTGCTTCCTTAGCCTGCACATGAATCTTTGTTTTACTGCCAGAATCAAATGTTAATTCAATGATATAGTCTGGATGGTCTAAAGACATCTTTTCTTTTGGAACATATTCTTTTGCATATATTTCCTGTAAGAAATAAAAGAGTTGATAGATTTTTCCGCCATCTAGCACTTCCTGATATGGATCAGTAAGAAACCAATCCTGGAATTTATCCCTTTTTACAATCTGGGCAGGCCGTAAAAATTTGAGACCTGAAAGCTTTATTTCAGAAACAGTCTGCGGAGCAAAGTTAAGTATTTTCTTGCTTCTCCATCCATCTACTGGAATCGTAAAGATAAGAAAGTCCGGTTTAAACATCTGATAAATGAACGGTTCGCTGCCCAGCTTAAGATATACATACTCAGATCCGTTTATCGTAAGAGGAAGGGTTTTCCCAAATTTTAAAGCGATCTCTCTATTTTGAGTCATCTTAATTGAAGCTTCAACATCAGGTGTCTGCAGGCCACACTCCTTCAGATTTTGTTCATTCGCATCTAATTTGTCATCACGTGTTATCCTTTGAAGAAGTAATTTGATATCTTCCATCATATAACCATCAGCTTTTTTCTTCACAGGGTCAATGAGCCAATACCCATCATCTTTGAATTCGATTGTGAGAAAATTGCTGTTTTTTAACTTGATATTCAAATATGAAATTTTCTCTTGCGAATCGAAATGATAAATTGGCAATGACGGATCTAAATCCTGTTCCTTTTTCTGGAACACCAGCATAAAAATCCCGGTTTGAACAATTCCAAGCAAAAAAAGTATTATAAACTCTTTTTTTGTCATTTTCTTCTCCAAATATATGTAACAACACCGCTCAAAACACCAAAAAATGGCATAATCACTATAACTATCCAGAAAACAAACTGCCTGTCTGACGCGGCTAAAACAAGAGGCTGTTCCTCAAACGATTTCGGAGGGGCAAGTATATCCTGTTCACGTTCAGTAACCCATTTAAATAAATTAACAAAATAATTGTAAACTATTATCGTATCTCCTGTCACAGCATAAAATCTAAGGGCATTTGTGGTAAATGCATCAGTCGAAGAAAGGACTATCATTTTAAATCTCTTATTTAGCGGTTGATTATCAGGATCTATTATGACCGGTTCGACTGCCACCCCTAATACTTTTATTCCTTCATCTGTCTGAGTCCACTCAAATGAATCAGTTTCCTTGACATAACGCTGATACACCATTGTTGAAGACATGTCGCTTCTAATTATAGGAACAGCCACGTAATCTTTGCTCGCCTTAATATTTTCCTTTAAAGCACAGCTGTTTAAAAAATACAAATTATTTCCCTGCATTCCTGCATTAACCTTATGGTTTGGAAAATCTACTGCTGTAGCTACACGATCAGCAAAATTAGGGTTAAATATAATTGATCTATCTACCGTAATTCCATATTTGGCAAGAAAATCATCCAGGTTCTTCAAACGCTGTTTCCTGTTGTTTGGAACCAGCGTAACTATAAGCCTACCGCCTATACTCACATAAGAATCCAGTAAATCAATCTCTTCCTTTGAGAAATCCTGTTGAGCACCAAAAATATAAAGGGCTTCGCAATCTTTGGGTATAGTTTTTACTGAAAGAAGATTAATATGTCGCCACTCAATATTTTCCTGCAATTCCATGTATTGTAGAAGTCTCCCCAATCCGGTGGGTTTGGAAGGATATGTGTCATATTCTTTATGCCCGACTGTGAAGTATATTATTTTTTTCGCCACGTACATAAGCTCCCTGATTGCACCTATGATCATATTTTCAGCATAAAATTTCAGTATTTTACCGGTATATGGGTCACCTCTGTATAATTCATTAAAATAAATAGCTTTTTTCTTCTTTTGTTTACCATCGCTGATTAATACATAAAGCTTTCCAATCTCAGCCTCTCCAAACTGCTCTTTTATTTCCTGGATGTCTTTCACATCAATCGGAGAAGGTTCTCTATACTTTATAAGATTTGACTGGTATTCGAGTTCAGATATAAATTCTTTGAATCTGGTCCAGGCATGCAGTTTCGATTCATCGACATGGGTAGTTATCCCTATTTCCGGGATCGAATAAATTGTGACAGTTTTATCAAGGTTACGCAGAATTTGTTTCGATTTGTCGCTCAATTCAAATTTTCTTTCCTTTGTGACATATTCTCTCATAAACTTTTTATGAGAAATTA
>JACQRL010000208.1 GCA_016206485.1 Planctomycetota bacterium
CGGATGAATCTATGCACTCTGTGTAAAATTACCAATATATGAGACCACTTCTAATCTTGTAACCTTAAGCTTTGTAGAAAAACGCGAACTATACTTCGCGACTTCGTTCTTCTTTAGCACTTTCACGACAGATTTTCTACTGAGCCAACAACTGCAAGCTGTGAATTTCAAGATTTAAGTTCTCTGTTCTGCTATATCATGCTCTACGATTTAATGTATACCAGTAATTCAACAAAATTAAACTCTATCAAACATGACATCATATGCCGTTCGTCGTTATATATATAAAATGGAGGTATTTATGAAAAAGTTAAGTCTTTTGCTTGTTCCAGTACTATTTACGAGTTCTTTAGGTTTTATCTATGACCAGACTGAAATCACAAAAACTGAGCAAGATGACGATAAAGCTCAGCTTAAAGAGGAAATTGCTGAACTAAGAAGAGTTGTTAATGAACTCAAGACTGAGAATGGAAAACTTCGGGATGAAAATCGAGATCTAAAAAGGCACCAGGACAAAGAACAGGATAATCCCGCCTTCACTACCAGATCCAAACTGCACAATGGCAACGACTATAAGGATGTGATTACAAAAGTGCTGAAATCTGCCGGTAATAGGTGTGAAAAGTGCAAGAATGACTCAGTTGAATACTCAATCGAAGTAATGACCCCAGATGAAGTTGAAAAGCCAAAAGTATACAAATACCCCGGCAAACCGTGGGAAAAGCTCTCAAAGGCATGGAAAATAGAGATTCCTGATGATGAATTTTCCGTCGAATCAAAAAAGCAAGGCGATACTGACTCGAAAATTCTAAAAGAACTCAAAGCGCTAAAATCACGGTTTCAAAAGATAGAAAGAAGACTGTCCGATCTCGAAGATCAGTTAAAGTAATTTAAACATACCATACGGCAGTAGCTGTCAAGCAGCTACTGCCCCTCCCTTATACCAATGATGATTTCAGATTTAAAACTGCGGATTTATAAGCAAAACTGAGTATTTTTACACGCACAACACAGAATTAATTTTGATCTCATTAATTGTCTGAGCATATAATCTGCGATATCTACAGCTCATTAACATAATTGTGTTTAACATATAAGGAGTTAGTTATGACAAATCCAAATATCGGACTTAAACTTAATAAGGGAAAAACTGCCGGAATGCTAAACCAATTACTTGCAGATGAGCATGTGTTATATACCAGGGCAAGAAATTATCATTGGAATATTATCGGGTCGCAATTTAATAATCTCCATAAATAGTTTGAATCACATATAGCAAGCTTTCAAATATTACGGATGTAGTTGCTGAGAGAATACGACAACTTGGCAGCATTACAAAATCATCTTTGTCTGAATTTACACAGCTGACAAGATTGCCTGACAACGCTACCGCTAAACTAAATCCAAGAAGCATGATTCAAAACCTCCTTGCAGACCATGAAACCACAATAATAAATAACAGAAATGATATAAGAACTCTTCAGCAAAGCAGCTCACCAGATGAAGGAACAATCGATTTTCTTACAGCTCTTAATGGGGCTGTATGAAAAAACACCCTGGATGCTTGGGGCATATTTAACGGAGCGAAGCTTCCGGGTAAACGTGTTGCGAATTACGTGTTAGCGAGTTTTAACCCCTTTTGAACCGATTCCGAATGGATCGGTCGCATATTGAGAATTACTATGTCATTGCTTATACTATAAAAAGGTAAATTTCTTCTTAAATAACACCAACTATTGCATAAATCCAAATATTTGTACACTTTCATGTCGCTATGAAGTGTCTATCTAGATCGGCATTACTGTTATCAGTATGCCTGTTGTTCTCTACTGGATGTTCTTCGGTTTATAATTCTAACAGTACCAAGATTAAAAAAGGAAGTAAAATATTTGTGCTTCCTCTTGTAAACAATACTGAAACTCCTCTGGCAGGTTATCGAGCCAGCAGTATTGCTGAATCTGTTCTGAGGGTGATGGGGTTCCAGATAAAATCTGCTGAAACCAGCACAAAGAAAGACAACCTCGACCAACAGGAGCTTACATCTTTCAGCAGTCAGGGTAAAACCTGGGGAGCAAACTATATTCTCACAGGAACTGTTAATGAGTGGAGATATAAAACAGGTATCGATGGAGAACCTGCTGTCAGTATTACTTTTGAGCTTATGGAAACTGAACAAAATCAGGTCATTTGGACAGGTGTCGGCTCCAAAAGCGGTTGGGGAATTGAATCAACAGGAACTGTTGCACAGGACCTGATGAATGATCTATTCGACAATATAAGCTCCGAGTAAATCTTATTAGTCGATATTAATGCTGTACTAACAGGTATGTATATATTTTAATGAAGCTCAACCGCCAGTTGTTTGAACCAATAGTCTTCACAGGGCTTTTTTTATTGTCAGGGTTTCTTTTCAACGCTTATGATCCGCTTCTCACAAATTCAATATTCAGTTACAGCGTTCTCTTTCTGGCGATCATTACCCTATTCTACGGATTCATTCCCGGTTTGCTGGTACTTGCAACATTTTCGGTAGTTGCGGCATTTGGCTACAAACAGATTCCATATTTATTCCTCTTTGAAAACTGCCTGTTTACACTGGTATTCGGAGAATTCCACCTCTATTGGACCAGAACTCTGAAAAAATCAACCGAAGAGAAAAAATATTACGGGATAAAACTCAAAGAACTAAGCAAAGCCTTTTATTCTCTGAAAATTTCCCACGACCAGCTGGAAAAGAACTACATATTAAAGCCGATCAGCATCAGATCGCTTCTTGAACAGACAAAATCAATATACCTTGATAATAAAAGAGATGCATTTAATGAATTACTTAAGTTATTTGCCAGATTTTTTGGGATTGAAAACGCCGTATATTACAAAAAAATTGGGGATGCGTACATGAAAACTGCATGGCTTGGCAATGATCTTGAGCTTGATCAGAACGACACGCTTGTATCAACTGCAATTGAAGAAGGAGTTTCAACGTACATTAATATCAAAACTACAGAAAAGGATTACAAGGGAAAATATCTTGCAGTTATCCCGGCAATATCGGGATCAGATGAAATTGAGGGACTGCTGCTGATTAACAAAATGTCATTCATGTCTTTTAATAAAAATAATCTGGAGATGATCGGAGTAATCATGTCATACTATTCAAACCAAACTGCGGCAATTGAAGCCTGCGCGCCGGTAAAGGAACAATGTCCGTTTTTATCTGAAGACTTAATAGCAGAAATGATCAGACTTTCCCATTTGCGCGTAAAGTATGGGCTTGAAAGCATGATTGCCTTCATTTGCGTACCTCATTCTTATCTGCGTAAGTCAATCAGCTCAATTATAGAGCAGGCAATCAGAGGTTCTGAAATACACCAAAAGATTGAGATGGATGACCGGGATATTCTTATCATAATTATGCCGCTTGCAGGCAGCTCAACTATAAACGGATTCGTTAATCGAATCAGCGACATAATAAAAAAGAAATGCAATAAAGAAGAAACAGCAGAACTAATGCACGCCAGAATTATCGAGATTGAATCACTGGATAAAACAATAGAAATACTCAAATCAAACGTCAACTCTGTGGTCAGCAGCGTACATCAAAACTAAGGATGATATGTTTGATGCGCTAGATAACAATTTTGTAATCTATGTAATAAGTTATTTAGCAGCTTCTCTTGTAATTTCACTTATCGAACTTTTATTAATACCGGATAAATTCAAAAAAAGATGGATGATTCTCTTTTTGTTCATCTTAAATGCTTCATTGCCTTTTGCGGGTATAATTGTCACTTTCTTTTTAACTGTTTTTATCCTCCGAAAGCAGAAGAAAGTGGAAGGACTCGCATTTAACAAAATCCACCTTTACGAATCCATATATGAGTTTCCGGAGATCAGAAGAATCTTCGGAGAGGCCTTTGCAATCGAAGCGCTCGGTAATGACAAACTTCCAACAGATCTAAGACTTAAAGTTCTTATTTCTCTGTCAACATCCAAAACCAAACAAAGTGTTCGGATCTTAAGAAATACCCTCTCTACCGATGAAGATGAGCTGAGGTTATTCAGCCATAATGTTCTAAATAAAATAGAAAAAGATATTAATAGCAATATCAGCCAGAAGATGAAACTTATTGAACAAATTAATTCTCCCAAAGATCGCGCGCCTTTGTCAGCAGATATAGCGAGACTATATTGGGAACTTCTTTATCTTGAATTAGCAGATGATATACTTCGGGATTTCTATGTTATGGAAATTCAGACACATGCAGCTAAGGCTCTGGAATTTATGCCGGATGATCCCTCACTGCATCTGCTTCTAGGCAAAACTTGTATACTGAAAAATAACTATAAAGATGCGTACAGATATTTGATAAAAGCTATGGAGTACAGGATGCCTAAATCTAAAGTTATACCATATCTTTGCGAGGTTTTATTTAAGCAGCAAAATTACAAAGAAGCAGGACAACTCTTAGCAGGGAGCCAAGAGCTCAAAAATGACCCTGCGCTTCAACCGGTAGTAGCCCTTTGGGAGAGCTAAACTGAAAAACTAAAAAACCCTTTAAATGAAATCTTATCAAAACGCGAAACAAAAACAGCAGGAAGTTGATGTAACAATTCTTGCAGAAGGGACATATCCTTTTGTCCTTGGCGGAGTATCTTCATGGATACATCAGCTTATTACCGGGCTTTCCGACCTCAAATTCGGAGTTATTTTTCTAGGCAGCAGAAAGGAAGATTATACAGAGATAAAATATCAGCCGCCCAAAAATCTTGTACATACAGAAGAACACTATCTTTTTGATTCAGAGATAAGAAGCAACACAAAAGGAATTGAAGGTTCAAAAGAGGGGTTCGAGGAGATTGAAAAAAACCACAAATGGTTCAAATCAGGAACTGATTCGATTCCTAAATCAATATGCGACGTCAATTTTTATAATAAAACCGTTGATGAAGATCAATTTTTTCAGAGCAAAAGAGCATGGAACTTTATAAACAATCAATACAACGAAAATTGCAGCGATCAGCCTTTTATAGACTACTTCTGGACCGTTATCAGCACTCATATGCCCATCTGGAAGATAGCAAAAATTGCCGAAGAGTCAGCCCCCGGAAGGATTATACACAGCGCATCAACAGGCTATGCGGGATTTCTTGGCGCCCTGATGAGCTCAAAAAGCAAACATCCTTTTATCGTTACAGAGCATGGAATATACAACAAAGAAAGAAAAATAGATCTGCTTATGGCAGACTGGATACAGGACAAAATCTCAGGACTCTTAAAACAACACCATACAATAAGTTATACAAATGAGCAATGGGTGAAATTTTTTAATGGCATCAGCAAGTTTATTTACGGCAAAGCAGATCAGGTTATTTCAATTTATGATGGCGCAAGGAATTTTCAGATCAGTCAGGGAGTTCCCTCACAAAAAGCCAAAGTCATTCCAAATTCGGTTGATGTGGAAAGATTCAAATCAGTCGTGGAGCAAAGATCATTAAAAATCCCAAAAGTTATTTCACTTCTTGGAAGAGTTGTTTCAATTAAAGACATAAAAACTTTTATTAAAGCGATGCGCATAGTTATAAGAAAAATTCCTGATGCTGAGGGATGGGTAGTCGGACCTGAAGATTCAGATCCGGATTATGCAAAAGAATGCCACGAAATGACTAAAACGCTAGGCATGGAAAATACGATAAAGTTTCTGGGTCCCAGAAAAGTCGAAGACATTTTTCTCAAATCCGGCATCACAACCATCACTTCTATAAGCGAAGCGATGCCGCTTACAATTCTGGAAGGCTTTGCAGCAGGTGTACCTGCTGTTTCAACAGACGTAGGCGCATGCAGACAACTGATCTATGGCGGGCTTGATCAGTACGATATCGAATTGGGAAAGGCCGGAGAAATTGTAACGATAGCAAATCCGACTGAGCTCGCAAAATCATATATCACTTTGCTTACGGATGAAAAGCTTTGGTTAAAATGTCAGACAGCAGCATTAAAAAGGGTAAGAATGTACTATAAACAGGAGCTTTTCTTTCAAAACTACAAGAAAATTTATGAGGTATTATTAAATGGCCGGGATAGGTTTTGAACTAAAAAGAATTCTTAAGGAAGGGAGTCTGATTTCAATAATCAAAGTATACAGTTTCTCTACAATCCTCAGCGCCGGGCCATGGCTTGCCTCAATCCTTGCTATCTCGATCGTCGGCTACATTTCACAGGACTTCAGCAACACCGCAGCAACAAAATTTCAGATCTCGGTGACATATCTGTTCGCATTCAGCCTGATTTTCAGCAGTCTTTTCCAACTACCGCTGGTAAGATATGTTGCAGACAGAATATATGAAAAAGACAACGCCAGAATAATACCGAATCTTGGCGGGGCACTCATACTAATAATGGGAGGAGGCATGTTATTTATGCTTCCATTAGCCGGATACATTTTCCGGGAAGAAACAGTGATCTTCATGATACTTTTTATATCAAGCTTCGTAACACTGTGCGGAATATGGCTTGGAAACCTGCTTCTTACCGGATTACGCATGTATCGCACAATCATGTCACTATACGCGATCTCATATGGATTAATGATAGCGCTGGCTTTGTTGCTGAGAAAATTCGGAATGGAGGGATTGCTGGCATCATTTTTCTGCGGAAGCGTTCTTCTTTTCTGCGGGATTATATCGATCCTATACATTAATTATCCGACAGATCGTCTTATTGAATTTGATTTCCTGTCGAAGGGAAAATTCTTTTACAGCCTCTGCGCCATCGGGTTACTTTATAATATCGGAATATGGGCAGATAAATTCATCTTCTGGTTCCATCCGCTGACCGGGTATGAAGTCGTAGGTAAACTCCGCGCATCAACAATCTATGATCTTCCTATATTTCTTGCATATCTGCTTATGACACCGGGAATCGCTATGTTTTTCTACCGATACGAAACAGATTTCATGTCAAAATATGCGCTTACAGGGGTTGCAATAAACCAGGGAGGCACATTTTCAGACATAGAAAAATATAAGCAGCAGATGGTTGATGTCATAAGAACAGCGATTATGGATGTGCTCATAATACAGGGAATAATAAACGTACTTATATTTGTTTCCTGTCCGGCAATGTTCAGCGCACTTAATATACCGCAGCTTTACATACCGCTTCTTCGAATAGACATGATCGGAGCACAGCTTCAGCTCTGCTTCATGCTAACGTTCAGTATGCTGCTATGCCTCGACCGCAGAAGAGAAGCATTAATTGCAACCGCATGTTTCGTCCTATCAAACTTCGCATTCACACTGGGATCTATAATACTAGGACCATATTATTACGGTTATGGGTTTGCTGTTTCAGCACTCCTTTCATGCGCCGTTGGAGCAGTCTTTTTGAGACAGAACACTGACATGCTCGAATATAAAACATTCATGCTGAGGCCGAGATGACAATACTACAGATTACACAGATCAGATTAAAGTATTTCCTGAAAAATGCATTATTCTTACTGATTTCAATATTGTTATGCGAAAGCGCGCTGTTGCCTTCACAACTCCATGCTGATTCAGACTCACACCCTAAAAGTGTTGCGTTCTTTTATGGTAAGGAGATTCCATGGGAGCTCATGTCTGTACATGACTGGCTGGTCATTAATCCGGATATTGCCGAGAATCTTCATACTGCTCCCTCAAAACATCTGGAGCTTTTCGGATATGTGAGTATCGGAGAAATAAACCGCATGAGCAGTCATTTCAGCGAAATAAAAAAGGAATGGATCATTGGAGAAAATAAAGACTGGGAAACAGTCATAATTGACATCCGAAATACTGAGTACAGACAGTTTCTTCTTAATAATCTCAAAGCAATCAGTATAAAAAACATCAGTAATTTCTTTTTTGATACGATTGATTCATACCAGCTTGTGCTAAAAGATGAGAATAAAAAACAGTATGAGACTTCTCTTATAGAATTTTTTAAAGAGCTGAAACGAACCTTTCCCTCCGGCAAAATAATAATAAACCGCGGATTTGAAATCATTGATCAGGTTCAGGACCTGATCGACGCTGTCGCAGCTGAATCTCTTTTCAAAGGTCTTGATATAAAAGACAAGTCATATATCAATGTAAAGGAAAGTGACCGTAACTGGCTAATCAGCAAACTAAATGATGCGGCAAAACTTGGAATCATCCCAATTGCAATCGATTACATCGACCCTAAAGATCACCAACTGGCCGAAGAAACAGTCTCGTTAATTTCAGAACTAGGGTTCATACCCTGGGTGACAGACAAAGATCTTAAAACTGTCGGACATGGCAGTTATAAGAACGCCAAAAAAAGAAGAATTCTGCTGTTTTATGAGGAAGAAGCTGTCAAAAACGTTGTCTTTTCTCAGGTACACAGATTTCTTTCAGCATCAATTGAGTATCTCGGATTCATTCCTGAGCCATATAATTTTAACGCGGGATTACCTGAAGAATACCTGGCTGACAGATTTGCCTGAATAATATTCTGGCTGCAAAGTTCAGTCACCAGAGATCCATATAATCTTCATAAATGGGTACTGAATAAAATTGAGGAAGGAAATAAGATTTTGTTCATTAATTCGTTCGGATTTCCTGCAGACCATAAATTCTTAAGTAAACTACAGCTGGAAACAGCCCGAAATGAAGCCGGCGAATTCGATCCGGTACAAATAATAGAGAAGACTGAATACATGGGATTCGAAGTAGCGCCAAAACCTGTATTTACTCCGATACTTATTACAGCAAAGGATGGAAATCCTGTTGTCACCGCAAAAAACTCAAAAGGGCAGATCTTTCACCCTGCCGCAATAACCAAGTGGGGAGGATACTTTCTACAGGGGACTTTCAACATTGCTTTATTTGAGGACCTGTTGGCGGTTGACCCGGTAGAAATAATCAAAAAATCCTTACAGCTTGAAGAGTTTCCTGCACCTGATGTCACAACTGAAAATGGACGAAGGCTTCTTTTTGTACACATAGATGGAGATGGATTCCCCTCCAAATCAACTGTTGAACTCGGGAAAACCTCTGCAGAAATAATCAGAGAGCACATTCTAAAAGTTTATGATATTCCACACAGTTACTCGGTAATTGAGGCAGAAATTTCTCCCGACGGTATACACGCAAACGGATCCAATGAACTTGAAACAATTGCCAAATCGATTCTGGAACTTAAAAACGTTGAAATAGCAAGTCACAGTTATTCACATCCTTTTAAATGGTTGAAGGCGGAAAGCACTCCTGAAACAGGAAAATATAGGCTCGACATTCCGGGATATATATTTGATCTTGAAAGAGAAATCAGCGGTTCTATCAGTTACATCAACTCGCGGCTGGCTCCAAACGGGAAAAAAGTCGCTGCTTTTTTCTGGACGGGCGATTGCTTACCGACTGCTGAAGCGCTCTCTATAGCACACAAAGAAGGTGTGCCTAACATAAACGGCGGAAATACTCATATCTCGCAGGAAAATCCATGGACATCATATATATACCCTATGGGCGTTAAGAGAGGACAGTTTTATCAGGTATATGCTCCCATAACTAATGACAACGTATTTACCAACGAATGGACATATCCTCAGTACGGATTCACAAAAGTTATCCAAACATTTGAATACACCGACAAACCGCGCAGACTAAAACCAATTAATATCTATTACCATAATTTTGCCGGATCGCAACAGGCGTCGCTGAACTCACTTCACAAAATTTATAAATATGCGCTAAGTCAGGAAGTAACACCCATCTACACGACAGAATACATAAAGAAGGCCCTGGATTTCCAGAACATTTGTATCAGCCGAACTGATGACGGATTTCTGCTAAAAAGCAACGGTGAACTTCGAACGCTTAGAATCAATAAAAACGCCGGTTATCCTGATATAGAAAAAAGTGAGGGCATCGCAGGCTATAACGAATATAATGATTCACTCTATCTGCATCTTGATGGATCCGGGAACTATCATATCGCCCTGTCAAGCAATCCGCCTTCCCTTCCATACCTTGTTTCATCAAATGGCATCATTACGGACTTTAAAAAAGATGGTAAAAAAATGATTATCTCACTGCAAAGTTATATCAGTCTGGAATTTGCCGTCAGCTGCAGTGCAGATTCTGAAGTTGTAATAAAATCAGGAGAGAACGGAGAAATAATATCTCAAAATGATTATACCTGTACGCGTTCAAAGTCATCTTCAGTCTACTCGTTTAAAAACACAAAACAGATAGTTTTGGAACTCTCCTGCACATGCAAGTAAAACATAGCAATACATCCGTTGTTACTTATATAGAGGTGGCATTGTTTATTATTATTGCAAGTTCTATTCTCATACTTGTCTACCCAAAACAGAGTATTCTGGAACTGTTACAAAAGGAAACAGGAAATGGCGAACTCGCAGCAGCTTACTTAAGAAATATCGCAAACCAATATCCCAATGACAAACAGGCATGGGCAGCTCTTGTCACGCAATACATGAAAAC
>JACQRL010000203.1 GCA_016206485.1 Planctomycetota bacterium
CATCTATGCTGAATATACAGGGACAGGTCTCGTAAATATCTTAAAACAGGATGTAATATCAGATCCTCAAAAGGCTTATGAGGTGGTCAAAACTACTTTTGAAGAAAAATACGATTTAATATGGCTTGAGCCTTTTGGTTTTAACAATACATACACACTGACAATGCGTAAAAACCATGCGAAAGAGTTGGGAATTCAAACAGTTTCTGATATGGCAGAATACGTCCGTGGAATAAAATAGAGAATCTTATAGGGTTTATTGCAGGTCAGTTTTAGGGTGTTGGTTTATTAGAGGAGGAATGATAGAAATGTTTCAAAATATTCTCCAGCAGGCATTCTTTCATAACCGGATTTTAGATTATCTAATCTGCCTTTCAACATTTATTATAGGCATCATTATTATCCGGATATTCAAGATTATCGTTCTTTACAGGCTTAAGGTATGGTCAAAGAAGACTGCCACCACCATAGACGATTTTTTAATCCGAATATTTGAGACGACATTAGTGCCATTATTGTATTTTGGCATTTTCTATCTTAGCGTCAAATGCCTGACATTAAATCAGGCGTTAAGTAAGGCAATAAATGTTTTAGGGGTAGTTCTCTTCACTATCTTTGGTATTCGGTTTCTTATAGCAATAATCAGATACGGACTTGAGACTTACTGGATAAAAAAAGAAGGAGATACTACCAGAGAGAAAAGCCTGAAAGGACTCCTTACGGTAATAAAGGTAGTTGTCTGGGGTGTTGGTATCACCTTCCTTTTGGATAACCTTGGATTCAAAATCTCTGCTGTGATAGCAGGTTTGGGTATTGGTGGTGTTGCGGTTGCATTGGCTGCTCAGGCGATTCTGGGTGACCTGTTCAGTTACTTTGCGATATTATTTGATAGGCCATTTGAAGTCGGTGATTTTATCATTGTGGAGGATTCCCTTGGAACAGTTGAGCATATTGGAATCAAGACCACGCGGGTCCGTAGTTTAGGTGGAGAACAATTAATCTTTTCAAACACTGATTTGACTAATTCCCGCCTGCGTAATTATAAAAGGATGGATAAACGCCGTGTAGTCTTCAAAATAGGGGTAACCTATCAAACCACTACAGAACAATTAAAAGAGATACCGGTAATAATCACGAATATTATAAAAGGGATTGAGGATGCAGTCTTTGACCGCGCACACTTTGCCTCCTATGGAGATTTCAGCCTTAATTTTGAAGTGGTTTATTATGTGATGGGCAGCGATTACAATAAATATATGAATATCCAGCAGAGCATTAACCTTAAGATTAAGGAAGAGTTTGAAAAGCGTAAGATAGAGTTTGCCTATCCAACCCAGACGTTATTCCTGGAAAAGGGGAATTGTTAAGGATGTGTCTGCAGATGGAAAAGATAAACGGAGAGACCAGAGAGGAATTACTGAAAACACCCGGGTGGTTAAAGTCCACCGGTAAGAAAAGCGATACATTTCCAGTATATTTTATAGATATTCGCGGAAAAAGATTAGAACTCAATAATCCTGAAGTCCAGCATAAACTGAACAAGAAACTGATAGATGTATTTCAGAGATTAGAGTTAGACAATTTGGAAGGACCTGGGGTTATCAAGGTACATCCAGGGGAACCGAAGAGTGTCACCTCTATGTTGCCTGAACTCGTTAAAGCAGACAGCTCTTTCCTAAAAGAAAAAGGAATCAACTGCGTTATTGGAGATACCACGGTGTTATACTCTGGCCCCCGTGGGAAAGAAAGTAATCCTATGCACGATGTTTCGGTTTACATAGAAAATGTTGTCCAGCCCAGACGTTGGTCTGAAGATAATACCGGGGTCCGGTTCGTCATACTTGACAGACCAGTTACATCTGTTCCTGGTATACTTGAGTTTTCTGTGGGGGAGACGATGCGTTGTGTCAAATCTCCAGGGTATTACAGCCATGTATATATCGCCGGAGGTATTGAAAAGGCAGGCGTGATTTTCAACAACGCACATCTTACGATGCATGGGCTCAGTCCCCTGGCACTATGTGTAAAGGGATTGGCAATGGGAGGGACTGGGGAAAAGGGAAAATTGCAGATGCATGCCAG
>JACQRL010000221.1 GCA_016206485.1 Planctomycetota bacterium
GAGTATGAGCGACCAGGCATACCTGTTATATAGACTCCTGCTAAAATAAACAATAATGGCAAAACCAGTATGAGGAGTGTAAACCTCAACCATTCTCGTCCATGCGGTAGAATCTTCTGTGGTGGCTTAACCGCGAGATAGATAAATCCCACAATGAACACCGCAACAGGCAACATCACTATCAGCTCATGCATGTCGTCCTCCGGAATATGGCAACGATTGAACTCACCTGCCAAAAAGCTCCAGCTTTTTGGTCAAGTGCAGTGATTGGTTGAAACTGTTGAAAAACCCCAAAACACTGCATCTTCTACTGACAGCCTTTCATCCTCTCCCACCTCATCCATCAACTTAGACAATCCATAGTTCTCAATAACTTCTTCTAATAACTCAAATTCCTCAATGGGTATTTGAACAGCAAAAGGCCGTTGATTCTCATCAAGAACTATTTTTTTATGTATTCCTAACATATTACCACCCCCCTGATTTCATTTATAATTTAACACATAATGGGCATGACGTCAAGTAAATTTTGAGCCCCCCAAAAATTACAAAAGTCATTTATGATATAACCATTATGAAAGATGAAGGGGAATTAAAGGCAAGGAAAAAAAGTAATGATAATAGGAGAAAAATGGATGTAGTGACATAATGGTCATATGAATGGACTAATAGGTCAAAAATAGAGTAAACGCAGGTTCTTTACAGGGCGAGAATGGTAAGCATAACATTTTACAAGAATTATAGTTATGTAATTTTTAAGAATTCTTATTGGGTTGGCATGATTCTTGCTATGTATAAAAACAGGGGGTATATAAGGATAGAGTATGGAAAAAGAGGAAGGTTCTCCGAAATCTTCTCTGTATTCAAGAAGGGATTTTTTTACAAAGGTTGGGTGGCAGGCATTTTTAGCCAGTATAGGAATAAGTGTCCTGTCAAGTGTAAAATTTTTCTTTCCTAGGGTTTTATATGAAAACCCACAAATCTTTAAAGCAGGGTTCCCGCAGGAATATGGTCCTGGTGTAAGCACAAGATGGGTAAAAGAATATCGTGTATGGATTGTCCGAGAGAAAGAAGGATTTTATGGGCTTTTTGCAAGATGTACCCATTTGGGTTGCACACCTATATGGATGGAAAGCGAGAATAAATTTAAATGTCCCTGCCATGGGAGTGGATTCAAAAAAAGTGGTATAAATTATGAAGGGCCTGCTCCGAGGGCATTAGACAGGGTTAAGATAACGTTGGCTGATGATGGAAGTATTTTGGTTGATAAAGGGCTCTTATTTACCTATGAAAAAGGTGAATGGGAAAAACCTGATGCCTTTTTGAAATATGAAAGCGCTTAAAAAATTTTTATCTTCATTAAAGCAAAAACTCACAAGTTCTGATATCTGGAAATCTATCTTCAGGCATACATACGAGGATACTCCAAAAAACAGAATTCTTGCGATAAGGTCAAATGTATTTTACCATCTCCATCCCATAAAGATAAATCGTAATGCTGTGAGGTTTCGCTATACCTGGGGTATGGGTGGTATCTCCTTTTTGTTATTTTTAATCCTGACACTTTCAGGCATATTATTAATGTTTTATTACAGACCCACTATAGAATATGCATATCAGGATATGAAGTCTTTGAAATACGATGTGCCATTTGGACCTTATATGCGAAATATTCATAGATGGGCGGCGCATGCTATGATAATAACAGTATGGCTACATATGTTGAGAGTATTCTTAACTGGTTCATATAAACCACCGAGACAATTCAACTGGGTTATTGGAGTTCAGTTACTTGTTTTAACCATGCTCCTTAGTTTTACAGGCTATCTACTCCCATGGGACCAGCTTTCAATGTGGGCAATAACAGTTGGGACTAATATGGCTGGTGCTGCTCCATTCTTTGGACATCAAGGACCTTTTGGACCACAGTTTGGTATGAGGCCTGATAATGATATCCGGTTTGTTTTACTTGGTGGGTCACAAGTTGGGGCTTCATCAATCTTAAGGTTCTACGTGCTTCATTGCATTGCAATCCCGATTGTTATGATTATCCTTTTATGCGTCCATTTCTGGAGAGTTAGAAAAGATGGTGGGATTTCAGGGCCAAAGTTTTAAAGATGGATAATTTTATAGGAATTCTTACAAAGCCAGATAATATACCAATCGCAGGGATGCTAATAGCAGTATTCTTCTTCTACTGGTACGGCTTACGTCAGGCGTTCAAAAATGATAAGATTCCTGAAGAAAAGAGAAAAGAACCTGCCCCAACAGATACATGGCCATATTTAGTGAGAATAGAATTTGTTGCATTAATTGTTGTCTCTATAATCTTGAATATATGGTCTATAGTAATTAATGC
>JACQRL010000236.1 GCA_016206485.1 Planctomycetota bacterium
AAAGTTTTTTTTTAAAGGACTTGCTTTTTCGCTCCCATTCATCCTGACAATTTCGATCGTATATTATGCAATTGCTTTTCTCTACAATAATGTCGGGAACCCCATCGGCAGCCTTCTAAGAAGCATCATAAATCCGGATTCTCAACGCGATTTTTTGTGGAGCGTAATAGGATTTGTCGTAGCGGTTCTTATCGTGTTTAGTCTGGGGATTTTATTGGGTTCATATGTTGGGAAGAAAATCTATGCAATGTTTGAAAGAATAGTGAGTTCTGCCCCTTTGCTCAGGAGCATCTACCCGACAGTCAAAGAGCTTTCCGGGTTTATTCTCCCATCCGGCAAGAAGAAGCTTGAGTTCAAAAAGCCTGTCCTGATAAACTTTCCGTCTAAAGAGAGCAGTTCAATAGGATTTGTAACCAGCGAAGAAGTTGGAGTTATGCGTAAGGGAATGGATGATATGGTGTGTGTTTTTGTTCCGACAAGTCCTACTCCGTTCAGCGGGTTTACCGTGTTTGTTGACAAAAAAGATATTGTCGAACTGTCGATAACAGTAGAAGAGGCAATGAGAATAATTATTTCATGCGGGATCATTATCCCGACAAAGGAGAGCAGAAATGTCAGATAAAGTTTGGAAACAGGCGGAAAGACGGGTCGCAAAGATGTTCAAAAGCAACAGAACACCTCTATCTGGAATGAATTCCAGGCATACAGGGTCTGATGTAATTCATGACAAACTATTCATTGAAGTGAAATACAGAAAAAACTTTCCGATATTAAGATGGTGGAAAGAGACTGAAAAAAGATCTAAAACTGAAAATAAATGGCCGTTGTTGACGCTTGTCCCGAAAAACTCCAAGGTTATTTACGCTTTTGTTCCGCTTGAAGAAAGCTATCTGAAAAAGTTAATGGAGCATTTTCCATCAAATAATAAACCGCCTGCTGAACTGAACGGTAAGTAAATCATTCAGGTTATAGGTAAAATCAGGTAGAAGGTAAAAGGTGAAAGGTTCCAGGTTGTTGTAATGTACTTTTTACTGACTCCGGTTTTATTATTTCTTTCATTTGCAGGGATTGGACTTTCAATATCAGCTTGGGCAGCGCTTATCCCGTTTTTTTATTATTTGGTTGTCGGTAAGAGGAAATGGCTGGTTTCATATTTTTGCGGCTTCCTTTTTTTCACTGCCGGTTTTTACTGGACATATCACATATCGCCACTGGCCGCCCCGGCAATGGGATTGGTGTTCGCGCTCTATTTTCTTTGCTCTTACATCCTGTTCTATTTAACACGGGCTAATTTATATGCTCTGCCATTCATTTGGGTGATTATAGAGTTTATTCAAGATGTTCTTCCGGTTGCGGGCGTCCCATGGTTTCACCTGGCTTATACTCAGGTCGATACGAACTTTATTCAGACAGCAGATATACTCGGTTCTAAGTTTGTAGGATTTATTATTGTTTTGTTCAATGTTATTTTGACAGATATTTTGATCTATGGTCTTTCACCCAGGACTAAAAAGATTTTGGGAATGTTTGCATCGGTTTACTTATTTGGAATTGCCTATGGGATAGCCGTTCCGCACTTGATCAAGACAAAACCGGTCGGCGAAACACTCATAGTACAAGGTAAAATTGAGCAGGAGGCAAAAGAGGAGATTTTGAGGAAGGTAAGAGATTCCGCTCACCTCATCGTAGAGCTCTATAACGATTTGACAGAAAAGTCAATAAGCAGCAGCCCCAGTCTGATTGTATGGCCTGAAACTACATTCATCGCAAAATTTGGATTTTTTTACTGCTCGAGCTGCAATGAATTCCATAATCCGTACGGTGAACGCAGGGGATTTGATGCAGTGAAAGCTTCCCATCGTAAGTTCAAGACGAATTTCATCAGCGGGGCAGAATATGTAAGCGGAAGACACGACAACCCCGAAGATATGCAGGCTTTTAACTCTATTATTTTTTATGACGGAAAAGATTTAAAAGTTTATAGCAAAAGAAGGCTGGTGCCTTTCGGAGAATACATACCGTTTATCGGGACTTTTCCATTCTTAAGAGAGATAATTGCAAGCCTTACCAAACTGGGACAGTTGTCCAGCTTTACTTCCGGATCAGGCCCCGTGATCTTTGATCATAACACAGTGAAACTAGGACCGCTTACCTGTTTTGAGATAATATTTGATGATCTTGTGAGGGAGTATAAAGGATTGGGAGCTCATCTGATTATTAACTGCTCCAATGAAGCATGGTTTAAAACAACACTTGAATTGGATCAGATAACTTCTATCGCCAGGGTCAGGGCTATAGAAAATAGAATCGCAATATGCAGGGCAACTAACAGCGGTATCAGTTCGATGATAGATCCGTTCGGCAGACCGGTTTTTTTATATGATGAAAGCGGGGAAAAGAAATTTGTACGGGGCACTCTGAAATCTGCGCCTCAAATTACTGACTACATTCCGATCTTCGCAAGGTTCGGAAATTTATTTGTGTACGCATGCGTCTTGTTTATTATCTTTAACATAATCAGATCGTGGAAAGCAAAAAAGTAATTCTTTTTTCAGCTGTTTTTCTTTTTTTAGTTGCTTGCTCCAGATATACGGAATCTGACCACTACAAAGTAAGGAAAGTCATGGCGAAAAATCAAAAGATTATGTTTGAATTCTGGCTTAATACTCCGATTGATAACTTTGAAAAACAGCAGAAATTATTCGATGAAGTGCTGGCGAATTTTAGGTCAATGGACCGCATGAATCTGAATCCATACTCGAATAACCGTAAAAATTTCATTGTTAAAGAAGAAACCGGTCAGGCTATTAAGGATCTGGAAAAGCTCCCTAGATGGTCATACAGGACTGTTTATGAAAACTTTGAGACTCTGAAGCGCACATGCAGCACCTGCCATATCTATTTTCTTGATTTTGCCAGCGTGAAGAAATGATGTTATGAAGAAATTTATAACAGTACTGTCAATCCTTGCAGTTATTTATTTTGGACTTTTGGCAGTGATGAAATATCTCCGTTCAGAAAACGAGATCGGATATCCTGATAGTCTCAAAATTGACAAAAAACTTCTTGATATGATCTCCAAAACCTCCGGAGAAAACTGCGCGTCGTGCCATAAAGCCCAGTTCGAAGAGCATGCAAAATCTATGCACGCGCGCGCATGGGTTAATGGAATATATAAAATGTCTGCCGGAACGCCCCCAAGAGTCGAGTGCCGAAGCTGTCATTCGATGTATCCTGTCCTAATGGAATCCATATCGGGAAAGCTTTCAGATGCGCTCGATTATCGCCCGTTATACAGGCCATTTAATCAAGGTGATGGAGTAGGTTGCGTAACTTGCCATTTACGGGATGATGGAAAGATTGCGGCAAAGAGAACTGTAGAAAACGCCCCCTGTTTGCCTGTGAAGGATTCACGTATAACATCGCTGGTATTATGCGGTACTTGTCATAACCCGACTCATTTTGCCATAGAACAGTTTAAACAGAGTGAGTCGTATGCTAAAGGGAAGACCTGTGTTGATTGTCATACACCCCATAAATTTCATGGTGGCTTTGATTCAGATTTTGTTAAAACTTCTGTTGAGAGCTGGACTAAGATCGAGGACAAGATGATTAAGTTATATGTAAAAAATCTCAGCGCGCACAAGTTTCCCGCTGAGGTTCCCACGAGAGAATTCAGGATTTGCTATCAGAGACTGGATGCGGAAGGTATTCCGATTAAGTTTCAAATTCCTTATGACAATAAAATTATAGAAGCAGATGAAGATTATATGGTCATCAAAATGCCCAGAAAAGATACTATAGGGCTGCCGGATAATCGTCTGCTGCCGGATGAAACACGAGAAATCATTTTTGATATCGTTGATCGACAAAAAACAGCGGTTATAACCATGTACTTCATTCCATTTCCACTGATGCCAAGAGATAAATGGGTTCAACTTGGCGCATATAAAATTGACCTGGAGAAGTAGAGGAAAAAATAAGGAGGCGTGATGATCAAAACAAGGGCTAGGTTCTTGGTAATAGGTGTCAGGCATGTAATTATTTTGGCTATTTTTTTTACTTTCACTGTTGCTAATTCTGCGGCTGTTTCACCTTTAAAACAGAGTGATGACAATGAACTCGCTTTTACTAAGTCAATGGAGTTGCTGGAAATCCAGATGAAAACAAAGGTTCTGCATATCCTTCTCGAGAGAGGTTTTTATGTTCCGATAAAACTGCTCAAAACATATTACGATGAGCAGGGAAAGCTCAATGATGAACTGAGCAGCGCAATGGATCGTGATATGGGTGTCAGTTTTGAATGGCTTGATCAGATACAGAAGGTCGGAGAGGCTGAGTCATCTATTATGCTTAAGACAGCCGAATGGACACTCGGTAAATTAAAGGAAATCGCGAAGGGAGAGCTCAAAGAGAAGAAACAAGTAGAGACGGTGATAGAAGGGACAGAAAAGATAAGCAAGGCATTAAAAGAATCAATGGAGCTGGAAAAAAAGATAATTAAATGGAAAAGCAATAAAGCATGGTCATCATATGATATAGCCGTATATGTTTATGATGTAATAGATGCCAGACTGCAGAATCGCCAGCTTGGCGAGAAACTTGATAAATCGCTGTTAAAACTCTTCAGAGGCGCGATACAAGACAGAAAAAATATCGTAGGCGGAATAAAGGCATTAGATGAACAGAGGATGCTGATTGATGCGCGGCTTAAGACACTGGCGAGTTTGGAGAGTAAAATGAAGGTCATTGAGTTTCTTAATAAAGATCACGTTGATAAAGTGAAAGATTTTATTACTGACCAGCTGATCAAATATGCCAAAGAAAGATATATTATCGAGGATCAGGAGATTTTTGAAAAGAATGTCAAGTCTGTCATTAATGAGTCCGTTAGTCTGGTTCAGAAGGTCTGGTCAACTGCCAGCGATCTGAAAGAACTTGATAAGGACAGGATTCTTTCGACGAATCCGACCGCTCTTAAGTTTGCAAAAGGCTTTGTAAAGCTTGGGCTTTTATACGAGTTGACCCTGAAAGTGCTGAAAAAGATTCCCGGTGCAGATAAGCTCGGACCCCTCTTTGATTTTCTGGAATATTATGGTGAAGCTATCCTGCTTGTTCCGAAAGTAGCTCAGAAAATGGCAGTAATGGTAGATAGAATGGATCAGGGGTATCTTGGATATAGAAAAATGAGCGCTTGGGCGGATCTTCCAGATCCTCCATATTTGTCAACTTCTTTAATGAATCATTTTCAGCTTCAGATAGCAACCTCGGGTGAAATCAACGAGGAGCAGGAGAATGCAAGATTTTATATCCTGGTTCCAAAGGAATTGAATTCTAATAAATATCTGGAGTTCAACAAAGGTCAATACGATAGATTGGCGCAGGCATTGGCAGATGAAAGAATTATATTTGGCAGAGAGGAAGCATCAGGATCATATTGGAAGTTATTTAAAGACAGAATATCGGGAACGAGAACAGACAGCCCACTTTCACCGGAGGCAGATGAGGACTACCTGAAAGAATTAACCATAGCTGCCAGAAAGCTTTCGATTGAAGATAAAGATATGGTGAAGCTCGCGTCCGGTCAGGAGATTGACTACAAGGGGGGGAAGTGGACTGCAGAGAAATTGAGAAACAGATGTGAAACAGAAATAACACTTATGGCCCGTGAGCTTTTAATTAGAGAGTCGCTTAAGGAGTTTGATGTCGGGAAACTCGAACAATGGCAGAATTTCAAGGCCTTGCTTACTCAAAACAAAGTCGTATTTAACCAGGATTCCATATTTAAGTTGTTCGGTTATTACGTGACTCAGGGCGATGCGAAAATAAAAGATTTTTTGAAATATCGAGCTAAAGAACTCGCCAAAAAGAGGGGCGGCAGGATCGAGATAGGAATCCCGCTTGTAACTATTCCTCCGAGCGATAAGGTTAAGCCGGATACTAAAGTCGAACTGGCGGCTGATATTATCACTGGCGGATTAGCGGCTCGCGCGGAAATTTCAGGGGAATTGACCTGGATATTGCCTGAGTGGGCAAAAGAAAAAGAACAGAAACAAAATGTACAGTTGAGAAACGGAGCAATACTTGTGAAGACAGACCTGTTTATTCCAAAGGCAGTTGACAAGAAACCATTTCAATTAACAGTTAAACTTAATATCCCGGCGACAGAGACTCGTGATGCAATTGAAGCAGCGGGAGAAGGAACATTTGAGTTCGAAGAAGCGATTGTTTTACCCCCGCCGCAAGTTGAAGTTATTCTTAAGGATAATAAGCCGACCCTGATCAAGGTAACTATCCCTGATGGAATATATGCTCCATTAAAGGAAAACTTTAAGGCAAATATACTGCGCTTGGATGATCCGCCCATGCCCGGCGCGCGCAAGGATCAATGGAACAGTTTCGGTCAGGTTAAGACCAATGTTTTTGAGGATAAATATATCGAGGATTGGAAGACCTATAAATATAAATATTTTATAATTGAAAAGGGGGAGAAAGGTGAGGTCCAAAGTGATTTTTCTGAGCCTTCTGAGTCCGTTGTAACATGGAGTTTGCTTCCACCTTATGCCTCCAAATCAGATCAGATTCTCCCTTCAAGTATTTCCCTGGTTCTTCCGATTGAAGTATACAACAGACTTTATGATGAGATATCTAAAAGGAAGACTTTATTTGGTGAAGAGCTTAATGTCGATCTGCAAAAGCAGGGATGGCGTCTTATCAAATACAATTGGTATAGAGCTGAGGGTTCACCCAAAAACGATTATCAAAGATTAGATTTAACAGAAGGTAGTCCCAGAACATACGAAGACAAAAAGTTTGAGTATGGAAAGAAATATTATTACAGGTATGCGCTTCTTGATAAAAATGGCGCTGAAAAATTTCATTCACCTTCATATTTTATTTCTACAGAATTAATATGGATTTTAACAACGAGCGGCGCTCCTTCTGACCAGGTCAGTGACAGCGAGAAAGAGCTGAGAAAAAGCCTTTCAATCTCTCAAACAGGTATTGGCGTTCATTTTAACTATCCAACGTATGAGGCGAAGTTCAGTTTGAAATGGGATTTGCTCCCAAAAGTGATGATTCCTGACAAAGATTATAATTTTAATATTGCGGCTAATCTGGAGATGTTCAATCCAAAGGATAAGGATTCTAAATCCGCGATCTGCAGGCTTTACTGTCTGATGAGCAAAGGAGGCTGGTTTTCTGTTAAAGAGAATAACGCCGAACTTGAAAGAAATAGTAAGGATTTCAACGAATACGTTATTTGCGGGCTTCACGCCTGTCAGAACTCCTGCTATGAAAACCAGCAGTCGAACCAGACGGTCTCGCACAAATCAATGACAAAGTCGCTGGTTTTCAGACCATATTATCCGAATAATACCGCTGCAAAGATAAATATCGGATTTAGAGCCATTGATCACGGCGTAAACCATCTTGATGTAAATTATTCTCCCGACCATATAAGCAACATTTACCAGATTGCGGGGGTGTCTGACTGGATGCCGGATCAGAAAAGGGCATTGGTAGTCAGCAAGGTGTATGTTGATAATAATGAGCAGAAGAATAAGATTTTTTTTGTTGATTTAAGTACAGGGGAAATTAAGAAACTGTTTGATAATGATCGGTCTGACGATGGAAACGCGTCCTGGCTTCCCGACGGGAAAGTTCTGTTCTTCAAGTGGGGGCAGAATCGCTGGTTTGTCATGAATTCAGACGGATCAAATGTGATCGAGTGGGAAGAATACAAAAAAAAGAAGTAGATAGGTAACAGTGGACTATTCGTTGTGAAATTTGATGTTGTTGTGATTGGCGGTGGTCATGCCGGGATCGAGGCAGTCAATGCCTGTGTAAAACTGGGGGTAAAAACCTGCCTAGTTACTTTATCAAAAGAAACTATCGGAAGGATGTCATGTAATCCCTCAATCGGGGGGATAGGAAAAGGTCAGCTTGTCAAAGAGATAGACGCCTTGGGCGGATTTATGGGGACAGCAGCTGATAAAACGGGTATACAATTTAGAATGCTGAACACCAAGAAGGGACCCGCAGTGTGGTCTCCCAGAGCCCAGTGTGATAAATTTTTGTACAACAATTTTGCTAAAAACTATATCGAAAAACTTGATGGACTTACAGTGATTGAAGATTCAGTTGAAGAGATACTTGTTGAAATAGAAGGCAAACGCAAGATCACAGGTGTCAAACTCACAGTAACCGGAATTGTAGATTGCAAAGCCGTTTTAGTGACTACAGGGACATTTATGAAGGCGCTGATGCATTGTGGAGATGCGAAAACAGAAGGCGGAAGATTCGGTGAGGGGTCATCTGTTTTGTCAGAGTCGCTAAAAAAACTGGGACTTGAAATATGCAGATTAAAAACCGGGACGCCTCCGCGTTTAGATTCAAGGACTATTAATTATGATGTCCTTCTGGAGCAAAAAGGAGACGATAATCCTGAGCCGTTTTCATTTTTCACAAGAGGAAAACTCGAAAATAAAATCGCATGCTGGCAGACATGGACGAATACTAAAACCCGCGAAATAGTTGTTCAAAATCTGAGCAGGGCGCCGATGTATACAGGACAGATCAGGTCAAAAGGCCCCAGATATTGTCCATCTTTTGAGGATAAAGTAGTCAGGTTCAAAGAAAAGCAATCTCATCTTATTTTTCTCGAACCAGAGGGCCTTGACTCAAATTCGATATATTGCAACGGAATTTCAACGAGCACTCCTTCAGATGTTCAGGAACAATTTGTCAGGACTATTCCGGGTCTGGAAAAGGCAGAGTTTTTAAGATATGGATATGCTGTTGAGTATGACGCTGTTTATCCTCATCAGTTAAAACTGACCTTAGAATCAAAATCGATTGGAGGATTATTTTGCGCCGGACAGATAAATGGTACAAGCGGTTATGAAGAGGCGGCAGCTCAGGGACTTATGGCAGGGATCAATGCAGCGCTCAAAGTCCTCGGAAAGAAAGAATTTATATTAAGGAGAGATCAGGCATATATAGGAGTTTTGATAGATGATCTGACTGCAAAATCCGAACTTTCTGAACCGTATAGGATGTTCACTTCTCTTGTTGAACACAGATTGCTTTTGCGTCAGGATAATGCCTTCAGAAGATTAATTCCGATTGCGTATGATGTTGGACTTGTCGCGGAATCTGCAAAGAAAAGAGCGAATGAAATTGAAGGGCAAATCCTGGAACTCAAAGAAATGCTGGATAAAAAATATTATGGGATCAGCTCGCTTGCTCAGCTGCTGAAAAGGCCTGGAAATAATATAAATTCGATTGTTGAACTTGGCGGGACTGAATTCAGGAAGTTTTTAGCGGATAAAGAGATTTTTCGACAGGTTGAGATCGAACTCAAATATGAAGGATATATAACAAGAAGCATGAATAATATCGAAAAAATCAGAGGACTTGAAGAACGCTCAATACCGCAAGATATCGATTTCTTTTCGATTCCATATATGCGTCATGAAGTTAAAGAAAAACTTTCAAAGTTGAAGCCTGCTACTCTCGGTCAGGCTCTTAGAATTACCGGGGTATCAATAGCTGATATAAATATCTTGTTACTCTATATGGAAGAAGAACGTCAGCAAATCAAGATTTAAGATTGCAGATCAAGGCATTAATCAGAGGTCGAAGGCTTAGAGATAACTGGTTTCTTTGCATGATTCGAAAAGGTATTGTAAAGGCTCTGTTTTCTGGCAGCGTTATTGTCATAGATGGATTCGGAAAAGAACGACAGTGGATATATTTAACCGACAGGAAGAATAGCTGGCTGCATGAATTAATTGCTGATACGGAAGATCAGATGGTTCACTTTTTGATAAGCAAACTTAAAAAGGGCGATTTGTATGTTGATGTAGGATCATTTCTGGGAAAATATCCGATATTTGCGTCAAAGTTTGTCGAAGGAATCAGAGTTTATGCTATTGAACCAAATCCGCCAGCATTTGCCGGTTTAGAGAAAAATGTGAAAGCCAACGGATGTAAAAATGTGATCCCGATAAATAAAATAATTGCCGACAAGAGCGGTGATCTAATATTTACATCTGTCACAGATATCCCCCGTGATAGCTCAGTGTATGCAGGCCACATATCATCATTTAAAACGAAACAGATGAAGATTGGTTCTATGTCATTGGATGGTTTGATCGTGGATGAATATGGGGAACAGAAGGTGGATTTTTTGAGGATTAATGGAATCGGATGCGAGAAACTTATTTTTAAAGGCGCTTGGAAGTTGATTGAAAGATCCCATCCGAAAATTCTGATGGAATTTTACTACTTGTGGAGGCCGGATATTGTACGAGGTGTGTCAGATGACGAATTTATTCAGGTATTAGTTAAATTAAGAGATTTGAACTATAAGACTATGCTTATTAATTCCTGGAGCGCTAATTGTTGTGAGGTCTCGTGGGATACTCTTATTAACCTTGTTAGAAACTTCAATAACGGTTGTCTTGCAGAAGATAAGCGTTTGAGAAAATATACTGATCTCTATCTGGAATAGACAGAATAAGTTTCTCTATCAAATATTTATTATAAAAA
>JACQRL010000024.1 GCA_016206485.1 Planctomycetota bacterium
GATCTTGATGTATGGTGACCCATCCATTTTATTAAGTATAGAAATATCTTTCCATTTTAATTTTGCCAGATTTGTCGTTGCTTTATATATAGCTTCTTTTGCTGAGAAACGCGATGCGATAAACTGGATCTTATTGCCCCTTTGGCCTAACTGACTGATTTCTTCAGATGTAAGGATTTTCTTTGTGAACTTGACTCCATGCCTTTTGACCGCTCCATCGATCTTCTGCACATTGATAATATCGACTCCTACGCCAACGATAGACATAGCATATAGTATATAGTAGCTGGTAGATAGTAGCTAGGATCTTGTATCTATTGGCAAGTATCGAGTAGCTAGTATGATTATTGTATTAAGGAATAAGCCTATATTTTTTTGCAGGCATTTTCCAAGGAATTGTCTAGATGTTTTTTATTGCATAGATTCGAGTTTTGTGTAGATTTTCCCAGTTATGTACAGGAATGTTGTCTTTTTTGTACTGTCTATTTTAATAGCAGTTGCCAATGGCTCTGCTCAATCTGCGGGTGGGAATCATACAACACAGGTCACGACTAACAATGGATATGTGACTTGCAGCGTTTCTGATGCTGGTGGATCAACCCATGGTCTTGTGCATGCGGCAACACTTGATAGCTTATTTGATGGATTTGGTTTATGGTGTTGCACTCCAGGCTATAAGATTTATAAGATTGCCATTATTGATGGTTACGAGTACTGAGTTATAGATTAAAATCATCAGTCTTGATGATTTTAGATAGCAGGTGATTTCCCTTCCAGAAATTTATTGAGAGGACATTTATCGCAGAGTGCCTCACTTTTTTTGCAGAAGTTTTTACCTACGTTGACCAGAAGCGCATGAAACTCATTGTATATTTTGAGATCTTTAGGAAGTTCCGATTCAATTTCATTTTTTAGTCCGTCATAATCGATTTCATAAGGGACGAGTTCATGCCTTGTGAGAATTCTGTAGGTATAAGCGTCGACAACGAATGTTAGTTTACTAAGCGCATACAGTAATATAGAGTCGGCTGTTTCCTTTCCAATCCCTGAAATTGATAATATTTCTTCTCTTAGATTGTCAAGAGGCTGCGATTTTAACTTATCGATATCAAGGGAATAATTTTCATTAAACCATCTCAGGAAGTTTTTCAGGCGTTTGGATTTTATATTGAAATATCCGCTTGGTTTTATGAGTTCTCCCAGTGTTTCTGAATCGATCTGCAGAAGCTTTAATGGATCGAGCAGGTTATATTTTTTAAGATTGCCGATAGCTTTCTCTACATTTTTCCAATTGGTATTTTGAGTCAGGACTGCGCCAATTATGACCTCGAAATCTGTTTCGGCCGGCCACCAGTTTTGCGGTCCCAGTTTTTTGATTAATTGGTCATAGTATTTATAAAGAGGAGTTTTCATGGCTCACTTATTTTATAAAAACCGGAAAATCGTCACATAAATTCCCGATCTTGTCCCTGAATTAGAGGCATTTGGCGGGGTTTTTCAGGGGATATCGCCTAAGATTTGCCGAAGAGCTGTTAAAAGTTAACATGCTGCAACGATGTCAGCTTACTTCCTCTATTCTACATTCTACATACTATATACGGGCTTAGTGCTCCAGGCAGAAAGATAGTATGCACATTTTAATTGCCGGATATGGTGTCAAAATCAGCGAGTTTGCAGAGATGCTTAAACCTTCCACAGGGAAGATCTATGTTGTCAGCGAACAGGATATGTCAAGTATTGCGGGCGCGAAAAACATCACAGTAATTAAAGTTCCTCCTCACGAATTCACTTTTGCAAAAAATAGAGTGAATCTGAACCCTTCAAGAGATGTGATTATCGTAACTGATTTTAAAGAAGAGCGGTTGCATAAAACAGTAAAGTCTTTGAGTCAGATGTTTCCGCCTGAGAGAATAATTGTTGTGACTAATACTGAAAGTGAGGATGTCCTGAAAAAATTCCCTGATGTTATTGTCGGGACGCATTACTCAATCTACAGGAATCAGTTCAAGCGCTTTTTTAAAAGCGTTGAAGTGAGGAGCAAACTGACCAAATTGAGGGATTTGGTCACAAATAAAGAGAAGGTTCTGATAATTATATGCGGAAATCCTGATCCTGATGCGCTTGGCAGCGCATTCGGACTCAGCTTCTTGATAAAGGGTTTTGCGAAAAAAACTGAAATTGCATATACAGGTGAGTTTACCAGGCATCAAAATCTGGCAATGGTTCAGCTTCTTGAAATTCCCGTGATTAAATACAGCGATTCAATGGCAAGTGGTGATACATTTGTTATTGTTGTCGATTCTCAGCCGGATTTTTTCGATAAATCAATAAATATCAAGTTTAATGCATGTATTGATCATCATCCGAAGAAAAAAAGATTCAATCTTGATTTTGAAGATATAGGAAGACGTTACGGAGCAACTTCTACGATGATTACCGAATATTTTGTCTTTTCTAACGCTGATATTCCTGATAATATTGGAGGCGGGTTATTTTATGGAATTAAAACAGATACCTCTAATTTAACAAAAAACACATATGAAAATGATATAAGGATGTATCAGGTGTTAAGAAGGGTTGCAAATCTGGAGCATATAAATGTCATAGAACTTTCAGAAATGCCATTTGATTCCCTCGAAGTTATGAAGACAGCAATAACCAATCTTTACAGAAAGGGAGAGATACTTTTTTCATATCTTGGCGAGATTCAAAATCCTCATTTCTGTGTTTATATAGCTGACTATCTTGTCAGGGTTGCAGATATCTCGTGTGTTGTGGTTTGCGCTCTTTCGACAGACAAGCTTACATGCATATTCAGAAGCGATGGGATGAAAAAAAATGTGGGGATGATGTGCAATAAATTGTTTTCAAAGTATGGTTTGGCTGGTGGGCACAAAACAATGGCGAGAGCCGAGATTCCCGTTTCTATGCTTCATAAACTAAGTATTACCAGTGACGAAATCAGCAGCTGGCTTAAAGATATGATATTCCCGAGAAGAAAGTCATAGGCGACGTTTCGCGATTTCCTCCACAGATTTCACCGA
>JACQRL010000199.1 GCA_016206485.1 Planctomycetota bacterium
ATATTAAATTTATCTAGCGCAAGAATTGCCTCCGCCTTTACATATGGCATGTGGTTTTTATCTGTCAAGACCGAAGCGATTTCTTTCGCATATTCTTTTGCATCTAGTTTTACGAGTGCTTTAATAGCGTTTTTGCTTGCATGATGATCTTTGCTGTTGATTTGTTCTGCTATGAGCTTGGAGTGCTCTTTGAGACCGAATTCTCCTATAGCCCATATTGCATACCCCCTCAGATTATGATCATAAGTGTTATCTGTTTTTGCTGCCTGGATTATCTTGGCTATGGTATCAGAATATTGTTTTGCTCCGAGCTTCCCCAGTGCCCATATTGCATAACCTCTTGATTGGCTGCTGTCGTCTTTCAGTAGTTTAGCTATTTTGTCTACGTATTTGGATGCTCCTAATTTGGCTAGAGCTACAGCCGATACTGCTCTCACGCCATCACTTTGATCTGTCAAATATCCGGCAATCTCATCGATATATTGGTTTGCTCCAAATTTTCCAAGAGTTGTTATTGCGGGATATGCCATTTTTGGGTCTTTTCTCATTACCTCAACAATTTTATCTGTATACTCTGAAGCTTCTATATGATTCAGTGCAAATATACCGTGCCACTTATCAGTAAAGTTATTACTATTAAGAAGATCTGCAAGTGTTTCTTTGGATTCTGCGCCTCCCAGTTTTGCAAGTGCGTCTATAGCATTCCCACGTACCTGATCATTTTGATCACTTAGAAGATTTGTAATTTCCTTGGTGTATTCCTTGGCATTAAGACTCCCTATTATTTCCACAGATTCCCTTCTTACCGTCCAGTTTTCATCTTTAAAAAGTTTGGCAACGAGTTTGACAAAAGACGCCGAATTTGTATTAGGATTTCTTGCAAGGTTGCCGACAAAGCGAGCAAATCGTTCCTTCCCCTCGGAAGTTTTAAGTTTGTTGTATATCCAATGTACAACGACATTGAGTTTTTGCGGCTCGTTAAGTCCATGTTTTCCCGGCTCTTTTAACCATTCGTAAAGATTATCAAAAGTTTCATCTTCGCTCCAGGAAGTCATTTTGGTAACTGTTAATTCATCAAAAATTGTTTTTAATTCTGCGCCGGATTGCAGTCTTGATTTAAATGTTTTGATGACCTTTGCGATCTTTGAAGCTTCGATTTTATTGTCATTGTCTTTTGCTGTTTTCAAGTCTTCCTCAAGCTCCGTAACGAGAGAGAGTGGCTCAACTTTCCATTTGCTTAAAACTTCTTCAACTGTTGCTTTAACTTCTTCTTTTTCAACCCCTACTGGATAGTGACAGGTTTCAAGTACGCCTGTATCATTAATGAGCTTGGCAATCTCATTTGTATATTCTTTTGCATTGAGTGTATAAAGAGTCTTTATGGCGTATATTTTTGTGCCTGGGTCGTTGTGATTAAGATATTTTACAATAGACTTAGTATATTCTTTTGCTAAATCTGTTGCCTCTAATTGCGCCAGAGCTTTTACTGCTGCTTGTGGTACAAAAGATTCATTTTCGAATAGGAGCTCTGCGATTTGTTTCGCATATTGTTTTGCTCCGAGGTTTCCAAGTACGCTTATAACCGCTGATTTAAGACATTCATCGTGTGTTGTCAGAAACTTTGCAATTTTGTCAGCATATTGTTTTGCCCCCAACTCTCCCAGCGCTACAACGGCATCCTGTTCCATATGTTTTACATCAAGAAATTCGGCTATTAAATCTGTATACTTTGCACCTCCGATTTTTGCCAGTGTTTGAAGAGGAAACCAGCCGGCCACCTGCTTTTTATTTTGTCTAAAGAAATCTGCCAAATTATCTGCTATATCGCTTGTAGCATATTCTTTGATTACATGCATTATACTGTAGATAATGGTTGGATCCGGGTCGTAAAGGAGTTGAATTATCTGCTTTCCATACCTTTTGAAATCAATTCTGGCAAGTGTTGATGCAGCGGAAAGTCTTATTTGTGGTCTTTTATCTTTTAGTAGGTGTGAAATTTGTTCAGCATATTTATTGCCGTCTATAAGTGAGAGAGCACCGATTGCTGCCTGGACCTCCGTTTCTTTTGTGCTGTTTAGATAACTTAAAATGATATCAGAGTATTCGGATGCCTTGATATTTCCCAGGGCAGTGATTGCGTTTGTTTTGTAATTTGAGTCAATTACAAATTTTGCTATCCATTTTTTACAAGTACTAAAGGGAGGCTTGTACTCGACGGTTTCCTTTCCCGTTTGTCCATAAAAAGTGCGTTGCTCTCCTGTAAGATATTGTAATAAATAGTATTTTCCGCTGGTTACATTTAAATACATCCATTTTACAAGCCTGTCTTTTATTTTCTCGTCTACAGATTTCAGTATTCCATATCTTAACCATTGGACACATAGTTGAATGGATGGTTGTTCATGAGGTTTTGCATTCTCATCCGCTTTGTAGAGCTGACTAAGTTTATCGCCGAGTAATTCCACCAACTCTTCGCCGAGTTCTTTTCTAAATTTTATTTGTTGTAATGCCTCCTTCAGGTTTGCTGCTAATATTTGATTTTTTTGTTCGTTTGCCTGATCGATTGTTTTGATTACCAGTGCAATTACTCCTTTGTTGTTCCAGAATCCTATCAGCTCATTTAAGGAATTATTTCTTATCTGCAGATCCTTATCGTTTAGTTTTTCAAATAGTTTTGAGACTTGCTCTGAGGTATCGGAGTCAATCGTTTCAAATTGTTCACGGATTATTGATTCTACGAGCTCACGGATGCTGATAAGTTTTTCATACTTTTTTTGATCATAAAATATTTGAAATTCAGTATTGTCATTAGTGGATTTAAGTATCGCATCTTTGTATTTGTTGGGGCTGATGTTACTGAGTCCCCAGACAGCATTTCCTTTCACATTCGGGTCCGGGTCTTGTAGTGCTTCGACAATTTTATTGGATTTTAATCTTGAAAGTGCTACTACTGCGTGTGCCCTAACAGTCCCGTCTTTGTCTTTGAGCAATTCAATAAAATCATTCGTGTGAGCCTGGGCATTTATTAGTTCAATGGCTTTTAACCCATCCAATCTGACCGATGGATCTTCATTTTGTAGTAGTTTTGCAATAGCATTTGTCTGACTGGTTGCTTTTAATAGCACGAGAGCTTTATTAGCAAACTGTCTTAAAAACTCGCTTTTTTTGTCAAGCAATGAGGAAATCTGGTTTAGATTATTATTGTTGAGAAGTTTCGAATCGCCAGATAATCCGACGATAAGAGAGGCAAATGGCTCTAGTTTCGAGTTATTTTCTTTAAGTTGATCTGCAAGAATCTTTTTATATGTAGCTGAGTCTTGAAAAGGGATGAAGAGAGTTGCTTTTGGCCATTCAAAAGAATTCAATTCCAACTCATACGTATTAACTCGCAGACAGTTAACGAGTACAAGTACAATGTACTCCTGGGTGGCAATATCTGAGTTTAATAGAAGTCTGGGCAGCGCAGATATCAATATATTTGGGCCCAGGTTAGCCAGGGAATTTACAGCTGCATCACGTATTTGTGTATCAGGGTTGTGTATCAATTCGGTTATTTCGCTTACAAACTCAGTCGCCTTAACAGTTCCTAATGTTTGGAGGGCTTGCATTATTACGTATTTATCGGGATCATTTAGAAATGTTGCTACCAGTGATTTGGTAAATGAGAATTTCGGATCATTTGCACCAGAAGAGCACACAGATGCAAATCTATTTTTACTTGCTGGCGTCACGAGCTTGCTGAAAGTCCATTTGAATAACTCGACAATGTCGATTTCATTAAAATTGACATTGTTTCCTCTGTTGAATTTTGCAAAAAATAACGGGGATATTATGTTTCTTGTGAATATATCCATAATAGGGTTATCCTCTCCCTCATGTAATTTATCAACAGCGATATCGATCTCTCGCTTGAGATTTGTTGCGAGAGTTTTTCCAACAAGCCTTCTAAACATTATTTTATCGAGAATTATTTGTGCATTTCTTTTAGCATTCTTATCTTTCTCATTTGCAATATATTCAGTGAGAGACCTTTCAACTACGTCGTTTTCCCAGTGCTGTATAAGTGTCGAAACCGCATTTTGTTTTCTACTATTATCTGTATCTTGGATGTTTTGTATGAGTTTTTGAACGCTTTCCTTATCTAATTCTTCTACTTGGTGGAAAGGATAAAGAAGTATTGAGAAAAGAAAGAAGATATTCATAAACACCCCCAGGTAATTATTTTATTTATAAATTTATTTGTTGAAGAATACAGGATTTTGGCTTAGTTTTAATGAACACTGTCTGGTATCTCCTCGCTAAGGATGAAGGGCATGGATTCGTGAAGAAATCAAACAGAGATTACTACTACAACACTGTTGCACTTTTTTTGAAACGATATCTTATTGACTAAAAGCGCCTAACTCTATCATTTTGTTAGGGGTTCTGAATATAGCGCTGGTTTGGAGGCGACCATGCGTCAACCGCCTTTGCAGGTTTATCACGTGTGAAAACCGCATGCGGAATGTTTGATGGTATCGCGAAAACTTCTCCTGCCTTGACCTCAGAGATTTTCCCTTCGGTTTCGAAATAAAGGGATCCTTCCAGCACCATAGTGATCTGCTCACTCTCATGGTTATGTTTTTCGAAGCGAGTTTGTGGTTCAACTTCAAAATATGTAAATTGAATATTATCTAATGTGATTCCCCACATTTTTGCCCCTTTGATGTCCGGCTGTAGTTGTAGTATATCTTTGGACAAATAGAAAGCATCAGTATCAATTGATTTAGACATACAAACCGCGGTTGATGGGCAGTAGACTTTAAATTCTTTGGTATTTGCGATTTGTTCAGGAATGTCGTTGCGCTGGACATTTGAAAACCCCAGTTTCGCAAAAAATTTCTCGGCTGACGATGTAAGCAGATAGATTTTTTTTATTCCGAGCAGATGAGCATGTGAAATTAGTCGCTCGTACAATGCCTTACCTGTTCCTTTGTTCCTATAACTTCCCAATACTGCTAATGATCTCAATAATCCGATCTGCTTGTAGTGTTCAATGGCTATCGATCCTATAAGTCTTCCATTTTCTTTGGCAACGATGAAATTATTGAGATGATCTGAAATGTCCTGATAAGGAAGGGTGCTCTCCGAAAGCAAGGACTCTATCTCTTTTTTATCTTTTGAGGTTGCAAAGCTAAATGCTTCACTCATGGTCTAACGGCAAAAACGCTTATGCTGGACATTTCTACGCCTGAGCTATCTGAATATGGGGACTCTGAAACAATCCTTATCTGCTTAAATCCTGCAGAACCAATTTTCTCCAGATATTTGTTTTTCATAATGGCCCCCGATATACATCCAGTATACGAATTGATTGAATTTTTCACTTGTTTGGGGAGTTTTTTCAGGAGCACAATATCTGAGACCATTAATCTTCCTCCTGATTTTATGATGCGGAATGACTCTTTGAATACCTTGTCTTTATTTGTCGAGAGATTGATAACGCAGTTTGAGATTACTACGTCGACGCTTCCATTGTCCAGAGGGATTTTTTCGATTTCGCCGAGAACAAATTCAACATTCTTATATATGCCTTTCTGCGCATTAATCTTTGCTCTTTCAATCATTTCAGGAGTCATATCTATTCCTATTACCTTTCCAGTCTTTCCGACTCTGTTTGCGGCAAGAAAACAGTCGATGCCTGCACCTGATCCCAGATCGAGAACGATTTCTCCCTTTTTCAGCGAGGCTATTCCGAGAGGGTTTCCGCAGCCGAGCCCAAGATTTGCATTTTCGGGGATCTGTCTGAGCTCACTCTCTGTATAACCGATCTGCTTTGACCTGCATTGCGGCGATTCCGTCGTTGAACAGTTATTTATTGGACGGCATGAGGCTTTCCTTTCCGCAGCGATTTTGCCATATTTATTTTTTACAGCCTTTTTAATCTGCACAGCTTTCATCTGTTACTCCATAATAAATTGTTTAGTGAAGTAATTTCTCCATGATCGGGTCCAGAGATTCTTTCACCATTTCAACAAGTTCTTCCACTTTTATAAGACCAAGGCAGTAGATTTTTTTATTTTTCTCGCACGTCATCAAAACGAGCTTATCTCCAATGTTAATGCCTGCCTTATCTCTTATTTCCTTTGGGAGAACCATCTGCCCTCTTTCTCCAACAGGAATCAATGCTTCTACTTTACAGCTTCTGTTTGGATCTTGTACGGAACACTGATTTGTCTTTTTCATTGTATGCTCCTAGAAATATGATTCGCAGCAGCTTGATTTCTCTTTTTTGTCGCGATTATCAGGGTCAGTTTGCTCACAGCATCCTGATTTCTTATTTTCTTTTGAATCATCATCTCCGCAGCCGGCTGTCCCGTTGCTATGCGTAGCATCTTTTTGATTTTCTTTTTTGCCGCATCCTGAGTTTTTACTTTTGTTTATATATCTTTGCGGATTCAGTTTAAAAATTGACCTGCATGTTTTGCCGCAAAATGCGTAGATCTTCCATTTATATTCCAGTGTAAATTTTTGTGTGCTGTTATCTCCGCTAACCGGACAAGTACAAGGTATATTTGCGAAAACTTTGTCATTGGAATCTTGTTCATTGAGACCGGCCGTCAGGAAAGCCGCTTTTCTTATTAGAGATGAAGATATCCCTTCGAATAGTGCGCCCCTGTACTCGAGAGTTTTATAATAAATCTCTTTATTTGCTGATTTTGAACATAAGCGGCAGTAGGTATATGAAAGTTTTACGCCGGG
>JACQRL010000227.1 GCA_016206485.1 Planctomycetota bacterium
ATAATATACAAGGGGAGTATTAAATGAGCATAAAGTCAGTAAAGGAATATCTGGAAAAGGCAGGTTTTGACTCCAATGGCAGCTATTTTGCTAATGGTAATAAGAACAAACCAGTAGCATTTTCATCAGATTTGGAATATCACCTAGAATTAAGAAGAGATGCATTATTAAGGATTTTCAGATTGATTTATCAGTCAAGAAGAACTGATGATCACGAAGAACTTTTTTTGAAAAAAGGTATGGCGTGGTTCGGCATTTATTGTGCAGGGGCAGAAATTCCAGGTGCTGTAGCAGGGATTCTATTGAGAGATACTGATCCGATAGTCGGATATTATCGTGATAGAGCTGTTTGCATAGCGCGCGGGATAACATCTTATGAGATGTTTCTTCAGGCAGTTGCTGCAAAGGATGATCCGGCATCTGGAGGACATCAAATGCCTGCACATTTCGGACAGAAAAAACTTGCTGTAATCAGTCAAACTTCAGCTACAGGCTCTCAGAGTATCCAGGCTTATGGTCTTGCAGAGGCGATAAAATTTACATCCCATACAATGAAACAGGGCGTGTATCCAAATGACTCGATAGTTTATACGACCATTGGAGATTCCTCTATAAGTGAAGGCGAGTTTTATGAAGCGGTTAAATCTGCCTGTCATAATAAAGTGCCTCTTTTGATCCATATAATTAACAATAGATATGGAATCTCAGTTCCAATTGAAGAAGAGATCCCCGGTTCAAATATTCAAAAGCTTTTCAGCGAGTATCCGAATCTTAGCTACTTAAAGGTCGATGGAACATCTGTAAGAGATTGTTATGACCTGTTTAAAAGAACAATAAAACAGATCAGAAGCGGAACCGGACCTTGCGTAATTGAGAGCGATGTTGTAAGACTCTACAGCCATTCAGCCAGCGATGATCAAAGAAAGTATAGGCCTGCATTCGAAATAGAATTGGAAGAAGAACGCGATCCCATTTTAAAACTTTCAAAGGAGTTAATTGCATACGGGATTGCATCTGCTGACGAATTGAAAAAAATTATATCTGAAGTTGATAATGAACTGGACATTGCGCACAAAAAAGCCATCCAACAGGAAAAAACAGATGTGAATAATCTGCTTTCAACTATTTATAATTATGACAAAAATGAATCACTCAAGGTCTACACAGGATTAACCAAAGGTTCTAAATCGATTTTTTCCGGGAATAAATTTCCTATTGCAGAGTCGTTGAATAGATGTCTCTTGGAGCTGATGGAGAAAGATTCCCGCATAGTTATGTGGGGTGAAGATATAGCTGATTTTTCTGTGCGATTTCTCGATTTGTATAAGGATAAAATTTCAGGGAAAGGAGGAGTCTTTGGCGTAACTAAGGGGCTTCAGAGAAAATTTGGAGGTTACAGGGTCAGGAATTCTCCGATTGCGGAGGCTACAGTAGTCGGCAAGGCAATCGGATATTCTTTGCAGGGATTTCTTCCTATAGTCGAGATCCAGTTCAGAGATTATCTTAATCCTGCCTGGCAGCAGCTGATAGATGAGGTTGCAACGATGTCTTACAGATCAAATGGCTCATTCAGATGTCCTATGGTTATAAGAATGGCATCTGGAGGTTATCTGTTGGGAGCAGGAGCGATATGGCATAGTGAAATGGCAGCCGGTGCCTTGATGCACTACCCGGGCATAAGAGTCGCTGTTCCGAGTAACCCTCGCAATGCTTGTGGAAGTATGAGAGGTGCTATATACAGTGGCGATCCCGTATGTTACCTGGAGCCAAAGGCTCTCTATCGAAAAACCGGCGGTTTTTTTGATAATGAATACCCAGATTTTGATTACGTGCTCTGGCCCGGTGAAGTTGAGCTTTATGGAGATGGAAAGGATCTTCTTTTTATAGGTTACGGTAATACAAGCCCGATATGCTATGAGGCGATGCGTAAATTACAGGATGAAGGTATTAAGACAAGATTTCTGAATCTGGTCTGGCTCAATCCATTAAATGAAGATGAAATAAGAAAACAAGCCAAGATCACAAAGAAAGTACTCATTGTTGATGAAGATAGAAGAACTTCCGGCGCAAGTTCTGCTATTGCGGATGCAATATGGAAAGATAGAAAATTGCGAAAAGAAATTGATGTTGAGAAATTAAACAGCCTTGATTGCAGGGTTAGTTACGGATCTGCAGGCGAGTATGAAATCCTCCCACAGCTTGAGGATGTAATTACTCTTGCTAAAGAATTGGTAAGATAACAGATTCATTTTTCTAGAATAGTCTCTATTATTTCACCGGCAGGCTTTTGTATCCAGCCTTTGCGTAATTCTTTATAATTGGGGCATTCAATTGTTATGGGAAAAAGAGGTTCAACCTGGATGTAAATGATACCGTTAACTTTTTTAATCCAGCACGGCAAGGTTTCTTCATTTAATAATTCTCTCAGTGTTTTTTCAAATTGTTTTGGATCTGTCAGTGCCAAGGCAAGCCCTGCACATGTTCTAATCATTGGGTAATTAATATGACTTAACTCGGATATTTGACTCAAATAATCTTTATTTCTTAGATTTCCTAGCGCTTGTACCGCAGCCCCAATTATTTCGAAATCAGGATAGTCATCTGTTTCGTTATTGCCTCTGAGTTCGAGAAATGTCGCTATATTATCGGCGTATTCTTTTGCTCCAAGTATTCCAAGCGTAATTATTGCTTTTCTTCTGACAAAACTATTTTTGCTATTCATCAGATTTGCAATTTCATTGGCATATTCTTTTGATTGGAATGATTCTAAGGCGTCAATTGCCCTTAATTTAAGCCAGGAATTGTTATGTTTAAGAAATCCGCTTATTTTTTGTGTATATTCTTTTGCATCAAGCATTGTAAGTGAATAAATAGCTTCTGCTACAATAGTAATAAAAAAATTGTCAAGCAACTCAGCAATATTTTTAGAATATTCCCTGGCATTAAGTTGAGTAAGCGATTTCATTGCAGTAAGGCAGATTTCAATGTTGTTATGATTGAGAAAATCGGCTATTTCAGCAGCGTATTCAATCGCTCCAAGTTTACCCATAGCATTTATTGAAGTTAATTTTATCCAGACATCTTTGTCCTGCATAAATGTTGCTATTTGGATTGTGTACTCTTTAAGTCCGAGGTTTGCAAACAGATCGATAGTATTTGCTTTGAC
>JACQRL010000218.1 GCA_016206485.1 Planctomycetota bacterium
AATATTTCTCTAAAGGTTGCCCCTGCGGCAAAAGCGCCCCGATCACCATACTGACGATCAGGAAACCTGATAGAATGAAGAACAATTGCGTGCTGGACAGTTTTCTAATCATTTAATTTTTCCCCGCTTCCCCTCCACCACCCCTACCTCTCCTATCTCACTAAACCGTAACGCTATCAGGATTTGAACCTGAATCCCCGCATTGAGAAGGAACCAAATCATTCCGCGGTGTCCTAGTCCGTTAGACGATAGCGTCAAAAACGATCCTTGCTTCCAAACAGTTTCTCAAAGGTTCATAGGGCAACAAGGTTACCAACTCGTTATCGTTTGCAGGAGCGAACTCTTGAGAAAGCAATCAAGGTAAAATTCTATGAGACAAAAATGTCTCTGTCCACGCCGTCATTCCCGCGAAAGCGGGAATCCAGAACGGATCTTCCGCCGACTAGATTCCCGCTTTCGCGGGAATGACGTAAAAAAAGGCGTTTCGCACCAGGCCCCACTAACTTCAGTAATGTCTATTTTAGTTTTTATTGACTCTTCTGACAAAGATATGAGATAATGAGTTCCCAACTTATGAGCAATTCTATCCTCTTCTGGGTTATCTTCAACTTACTGATTGCGGTTATCCTTTCCCTAGAATTCGTGAAACATTTAAGAGAAGATGAGAGATAAAAAATTTGTCACATGTCTTAATTGTATGGATGGCAGAACTCAATTACCTGTCATTCAGTGGATCGAGAAAAACTACAGAGCTGATTATGTGGAATGGTGTGGCTTTGGGTGTCAAACAAATGGACAGAGTTTGTTGAAAAACTGCCCAACCCAACGTCATTCCCGCGAAAGCGGGAATCCAGAGCAGTATTTCCGCAGACTGGATTCCCGCTTTCGCGGGAATGACGTTGGGTGGGATAATAATTCAACAAACTCGGACAGTAAGAGAAATAATACAAGAACAATAAGTACAAGAAAAACTTTTGATAACCTTTTGTGGTTAACAGGTTCTTGGATACAGGAGATGTCTCAAAGGAATTGGTATGGATAATCGAATATGGTGGTGGGTATTCTTCAATATTTTTGTGTTGGCAATGCTGGCTTTGGATTTAGGCGTTTTCCATCGTAAGTCTCACGAAGTCAAGATTAAAGAGGCTCTTGTCTGGAGTGCGGCCTGGATCACCCTTGCTTTGTTGTTCAATTTGGTCATTTATTTCTGGCAAGGCCGAGCAACAGCGTTGGAATTCTTGACGGGTTATTTGCTTGAAAAATCGTTAAGCGTGGACAATATCTTTGTCTTTCTTTTGATCTTTTCTTACTTCCGTGTCCCAACGCATTATCAGCATAAGGTTCTTTTTTGGGGGATTCTTGGCGCTTTAGTGATGCGGGCAATCTTCATCGCGTTAGGCATCACTTTAATTCAAAAGTTTCACTGGGTTATTTATATTTTTGGCGGCTTTTTGATTTTTACCGGCATCAAAATGGCCTTGGAAAAAGATAAAGAAATTCATCCGGAGAAGAACCCGGTTCTCAAACTCTTCCGAAAACTAATGCCAGTCACGCAGCAGTATGAGGAAGACAAATTCTTTATAAGAAAAGATCATCAACTTTTTGCGACACCGTTGTTTATCGTGTTACTGGTTATTGAGACTGCAGATGTGATATTTGCAGTGGACTCGATTCCTGCCGTTCTTGCAGTAACGCTGGATCCATTCATTGTCTACACCTCTAACGTGTTTGCCATTTTGGGGTTACGAGCGCTCTTTTTTGCCATGGCTGGAATCATGAAATCGTTCCATTATTTGCACTATGGCCTTTCGGCAATCCTTGTGTTTGTTGGAAGCAAAATGGTTCTTGCAGATATTTACAAGATCCCTATACTGATTTCTTTAAGTGTTATTATCATCTTGCTGGGATTATCCATTCCAATTCCTTTGAGACATCTCCTTTATCCAAGAACCTGTTAACCACAATATGTTATCAAAAGTTTTTCTTGTTCTGATTGTTCTTGTATTAGTTCTCTTACTGTCCGAGTTTGTTGAATTAGTCTCC
>JACQRL010000204.1 GCA_016206485.1 Planctomycetota bacterium
GCTTGGATTCGAACCAAGACAAAGGGCTCCAAAAACCCTTGTGCTACCGTTACACAACCGGGCAAGCTAAATTACGATTTTAGAATTTAGAATTAAGAATGTAAGAAATTAAAGTCTAAGTGAATTCTTCAATAAAGTCCGGCGACGGCTGATTCTTCTTCGATGAACTTCCCGATGTTTCTGTATTTTTCCCATCTGCGTTCCAGTAATTTATCCAATGGGATTGATTGCAGATGCTTGATAGTAGAGACTATATAGTTTTTAAGTATTTCTCCCATTTTACTTGGATTTCGGTGAGCTCCGCCCGCGGGTTCCTGGATTATATCATCTATAATTCCAAGTTTTCTCAGCTCTTCAGGGACCAGTTTGAGCATGTTCGCAGCGAGATCTGCCTTTGAACTGTCCTTCCACAGAATAGCCGCGCAGCCTTCGGGAGATATCACAGACAGATATGCATTCTCAAGTATGGAGAGTTTATCTGCAACGCATATTCCAAGGGCTCCACCGGAACCACCTTCCCCTATAATTATGCTAAGATGCGGAATTTTTATGTCGCTCATCTCAAAGATATTTTCTGCTATTGCCCACGCCTGGCCTCTCTCTTCAGCCCCGATGCCGGGATAGGCTCCCGGAGTATTTACGAAACTGATTACCGGAAGACCAAATTTTTCTGCAATTTCCATCTTGCGAAGCGCTTTCCTGTATCCTTCCGGATGCATACTTCCAAAATTGTATTTGAGCCTTGCCTCCATTGTTGAACCTTTTCTCTGACCGATAAGAAATAATTTTAAATCTCCAATCTTAGCAAGTCCGCAGGCGCACGCGGGGTCATCTGCAAAATATCTGTCTCCTTTTAATTCTATGAAATCATCAAAAATCAGGCGTATATAGTCGGTAGTTTCCGGTCTGTTAGGATGTCGAGCCAGCTGCACGCGCTGCCAGGGTGTAAGTTTTGAATAAATTCCTCTTACAACGAATTTGATTTCATCTTCTAACTGCCTTATTTTATCATCGAGATTGACCCCTGTTCTCTTTGAAAATTCGAGTAAATCGTTGAGCCGTTTTTCAAGCTCGATTATCGGAGTTTCAAGCTCCTTTAGGCTCTTAGCGGGATCAATTGCCATAAGCTGCAATTATATGGAAAGATTGCTTCCCATCATTCTTTTTCAACCTTATTGATCAGCTTTGGCTGGGTTTTATTGTCGTTGTTTTCGAGCAATGTGACTTCTTCTATTCCTTCAGGCTTTCTTAGTTCATCGATCTTTGAAAAATGTTTTTCAAGCTGATTTTTTCTTGTCGTGACGAGCGAATTAAATTCTTTCTGCGCGGCCTCGATCTTTTTTCCGAGGTTGTCCATCGTTTCTATGAATGCAAACCACTGAGTCTGAAATTTTCTAAGTAAGTCGAGTATCTGATTTGCCGTCCTTTCAAGATTGAAGTTTTCTGAAGCCTGCCTGATTATTGCCAGCACAGCAAAAAGCGTTATCGGGGAGCAGAGTATAACTTTTTGCTTTAAAGCATCATCCAACACAGATCTGTCATTTTCATGGATAAATCCATAAACCTGCTCATTTGGAATAAACACAATGACATAATCAATAGTATTTTGCTCAGGATTAATGTATTCTCTTGTCGTGACCTCTTTTATCCTGTTTCTTACGTCCCTGAGAAATTCTTTCTTATAATTTTCTTTGTCTGCTTCAGCCTGCGCCTCTAGAAAGTTTAGATAGTTATTAAGCGGAAATTTTACATCCATGTTAACCTTGTGATTCCGCGGGAGAAAAAACGTATAGTCTGGACGGCCTTCGGCATTTTGAAGTTTTTTTTGCTTTTCGTAGTTAATTCCTTCTTTAAATGCAGCGATTTTCAGGACATCTTCCGCCATCCTTTCTCCCCATTGCCCGCGCACTTTTGTATCAGCAATGGCTGAAGCTATTTTGTTGGTGACTTCCTGTAACTTTCTTGTCTGATCTGCGGTAAGCGTCAACTGATTTGTTATCTGACCGAACTTCTGTTCCCGATCCTTTTCGAATGTCGTGACTAGATTTTCAACTTTTTCTAATTCTGATTTTATTGATACGAGCGTCTGATCAATAAGCTTTTTCTTTTCTTCAAGGGTGTGAGTCCCGGCCTGTGTTTGTTTTGAAAGGTTGTCATTTGCCATTCTCAGGAAGATGTCGGAATTTTTTTGCAAAACCTCCAGGGAAAGCGATCCGAACGATTCTTTAAGTCTTGCTATTATTTGGTCTAGATCTTGGGTTTTCTGTATTTCGGTTTCTGCCGCAATTTCCTTAGCAATGGCTTTTGTATCTCTGTTACGCAGGAAATTCATTATTAATACAAGAATTACCCCGGTCGCAAGTCCCGCAGCAAATATCATTGCCTCTTCCAATCATCCTCCCTTTATCAGAATGTGTTAGTATAACAATTTCTGTTCTAATCAAAAGATCGTGAAATATATAATACGCAGATTCTTAGCAGAGTACAAATATCTGGAGTTCTAATTTCCCTGCAGAATCACACTGCGAATAAGCTTTAATGGATCTATGGGAATAAAACTTTTAGCGGAATGTTGCTGCTGATGTTGTTGCCTATTCCAAGCTGACCGCTTGAATTATTGCCCCACGCGAGTACTGATCCATCATTTCTAATCACAAGGCTGTGTTTATATCCTGCAGAGATCACTCTTATATTGGTAAGAGGATTTCCACTTGAATCTCTTACAACTTGTGTCGGGACATTGCTAAGAAACGTGGTTGTTCCATTTCCAAGCTGATTTTCCCAATTTACACCCCATGACCAGACGGTTCCATCATTTCTTAGCGCAAGGCTGTAAAAACTTCCGGGCGATACTTGCACAATTCCTGACAGACTTAGTATTTGTTGAGGAAAATTGCTTGAACTAAGGAATGCATTGGTCCCATTTCCTAATTCTCCATACCAGTTCGTGCCCCATGCATAAGCGGTTCCATTGGTTGAAATTGCGAGGTTATGACTATTTCTTCCGATTGCCAGCGAGAGGCCTTGAAGATTGCTGATTTGCACGGGAATATAGCTCCCCATAAAATTGCCGTTTCCAAAATAGGATGAGTTATCTCCCCAAGCCCAAACAGTTCCGTCTTTTTTTATAGCGAAGCTGAAATTTCCACCGGCGAATATTTTTGCTGCTCCCGATAGATTGTACACTTTGACAGGGTAGTTCATGAATTGAAAAAATCCTCCTGTTCCATTTCCTAGCTGACCAGACCAGTTCATTCCCCATGCCCACACGCTGCCGTCAGATTTTAAGGCAAGGACGTGGCTTCCACCTGCAGAGATGTCGACCACATCTAGTAAACCTGATACCTGAACAGGTATTGGACTGTCAGTCATGTTGCTTCCATTTCCTAGCAGTCCTTGGATATTTGTTCCCCAGGTCCAGACTGTCCCATTTGATTTCAGCGCGACACTGATACTTGTTCCTGCGCAAATTTTTGTCACATTAAAAATTAAAGCAAGCTGTGGGGTAATACTTCCGTTATATGTGCCATTGCCGAGTTCTCCGTAGAGATTAGCTCCCCATGTCCAGACTCTCCCTTTTGCTGAAAGTGCCATTGAGTGAGCTCCTCCTGCAGACAACTGAATTATAAATGTTTGTGAAATTGCTGTCTGCCGGAATCCGCTTAATGGAGCGATACAGACAAGATTAATAAATATAAAGGCTAAAATTTTAGCGATATTCATAAACCCTCCTCAAATGGGTTAATATTTTTGATTAACACTTACTAATGAACAACTAATTGTTTAAGTTAGATTGAAAGTTTTGTTATGAGATAGAAAACAACTTTTTTGTATTATACAGTAAATGTTGGCTTAATGTATATGGATCACACTTTTTGATTTCCATGAGTTTTTCTGCAACTTTTACAACATAAGCAGGCTCGTTGATCTTTCCTCTGTATGGATCAGGAGTAAGATATGGAGCATCGGTTTCGATAAGAACCCTATCGAGAGGGACAATCTTTGCCACTTCCTGCAGCTGATCAGCTTTTTTGAAGGTTAATATCCCGGAAAACGAGATATAAAAACCGGCTGCAAGATATTTTTCAGACTCATCAATATTTCCCGTATAACAATGCAGAACACCTTTTTCAATATTATTATCTTTGAGCATTTGATAGCAGTCATTATGAGCATCTCTGCAATGTATCACAACAGGCTTATTCAGTTCTTTTGCAACTTCAAGTTGGGTCTGAAACAACGAGATTTGTGTTTCTTTCTTGGAAAGATTTTTATAGTAATCAAGTCCGATTTCACCGATTGCTACAACCTTCGGATGCCTTCCCAGAGAAAACAGAGGTGCTCTGATCGATTTGAGATCAATTATATCTGAATCATGTGGATGTATTCCGACTGTACAATACACGTTGTCGTATGACTCTGTAATCTTGATGGCTTTTTTCGATGATTCTATGCTTGTCCCGATTGTGATCAGGAGATTCACATTGTTTTGCTTTGCCCTTTCGATGATCTCCCTTTGCGCGATCTCTCCATATCTTTCATCATCAAGATGGCAGTGTGAGTCTACCCACATGATCAGTAGATAGTAGCTTATAGATAGTAGCTAGAAAGAAAAATTCACAGGTAGTTGGAAAAAGTCATGTTTGTCGCAGATGTCGCTGATTAAATTTTGATTACACTGATTTAATTCAATAAAAGAGACCTTCCAAAAACTTTTAGACATTGTGCTACTCTTTGCCTTATTTTTTTACGGAACTTCTTGTATCACAGTGGTTGTATAGATACCAGGATCAAATGAACTGTTTATTATTTCATTGATTGTATTTAGAAGTTATCTTATAAATACCCATCACAGATTTCACGGATTAATACTGGTGATTGCACGGATAAATCTATGTACTCTGTGTAAAATTACCAATATATGAGACCACTTCCAGATTGTCACGTTTCAGTTTGAACTTGTCCCATACGACTGGACCAGTGGAATTCGTGGCAGGTTCAAGTGCTTGCCATTATAAAC
>JACQRL010000211.1 GCA_016206485.1 Planctomycetota bacterium
GATATATAGAATATAATATTATCACAATACCCAGGACCAACTTAACAAGATACATAAATACTCCGCTCTTAGGAATGCTTGAACCAAATATTGCTACGACCAACAAGACAGTACTGATACCAAGAGCGAATACAAACAGACTAGATCCGCCATAATAGACATCCCTCGTTGTAGCGATATCAGTGAGCAACTGTAGGATAACAGGCCCGGCACATGGGGCTGCAATCACAGAGAAAAGTGATCCCATCAAAAATGCGCCCAGAAAACCGCTTTTAGCAGCACCAATCCTATCCATAATAAATGATGGCATTTTTACCTCGAACAATCCAACCATTGATAATCCAAGCGAAATAAGTATCAAAGTAAGCGGCATTAACACAAAAGGCGACGAAATGATCGTTCCAAAGGATCCTCCTGCCAATCCAGCTATCACACCAAGAAAAGAAAAAGTTAATGAAAGTCCAAGTACATAAACTAATCCTAAAAGCAGGATCTTAAGCTTTTTTCTGCCTGCCTGATAAGCAAAAAAAGAAATCGTTATAGGGAAAAGAGGCAGAACACATGGAGTAAATGCAACTCCAATACCGGCTAAATACTTAAATAAGAGACCGCTCTTCAAAAGTCCTGATGGAAAAGCAGTGCCAGATTCAGAAGATTTGTCCTCTTTAACATCAGTTTGAGCTGGAGTTGTTTTAATGTTGTCATTTTTTTTCGTTTTAAGCATTTCATCCACAATGTCTTTGAGCTTGGAAAACTCAATATTGCCGAGTTCCTCGCTTCCAACATCCAAATCCTGCTTTATTACAACCCCTTCTTTTGGAAACATACACAGCTGTTCTGTACAAGATTGATATTGAAGTTCAAATTCTAATCTGATTTTTTGGCCATGAGTAACGTTATTTTTAACAGAAAAATGGACGACGACATAAACTTTATCCTCATACAACTCCAATTTCCCAATCTCATAATCGTGGAACTTAGCATCGGGGAAAATTGGCTTGCCAAATTCTATTCCATCCGAAGCGATAGGTTTAACATTCGTTTCTGTAAAATCTCCCTGTTTGTTATTCGAATAGATGTGATATGGTTTATCAATGCTAAAGGTTATAACTGCAACATAATTCTTTCCTGGAGAAACTACAAAATGAGACGCTGTTAGTTCTATCTTTACAGGGTCATCCTGTATCAGCAGAAATAATAAAATGAACTTCATGATTCAGAATTCCAATCTAGATACGTTAGCATAATAAATAGTGTTCCGTTGCATAACTAAATGGGGATCACATAATTTCATAAACCCTTACAAATCCATTTCCCCACATTCCGTATTCCGATCTTTCCTCATAAATCAATTTAGACATTCCTTTTATCAGCCCTTCCAGCTCTTCACAATCCTGATTGTTCCTGTCGAGTATCACATATTTGACATTCTGCTTTCTGATAAAGTCCGCGAATGAATCTCCATACAATGGTCTGTATTTATCAAGAATACCCTTCTTATGCTGGATGGATTTCCAAAACGTATAATAAACTACCCCGATAAACTTGTCTGAATCAAGCACTATATTGTATGTTTCAGGGGCCATAATCACCTTATCAGCAACAATCTTTGAAGAAATATTTTTTACTAGTCGTTCAAAATCAACATTGCGTCTTTTATATGTTATTACAAACTGACATGAGACAAAATATAGTGCTATTAAGGAGATTAATACAGTTTTATACAGAACGTTTTGAATACTGAAAATCCACAAAACTACAATAATGATCAAAACGGGAATAAGATACTGGTAATAGAAAAACGAAGCGGCGGAATGCGCAGAAACAAGACTAGAAAAGAAAATTCCCGGAATCAGTGGTAATATAAATTTCAAATAAGTTTCCTTGTGCTTCTTAACTGTAAATACAAATGAAATTACCAAGATAAGGTCAAATGGAATCATGTAAGCCCTTCCGAAAAATCCCCCTATTTTGTCCATTTCTCTGGTGAATTTATATGCAAGCCCTCCCTGCTTCGTAAGAATTTCGCTATCCATCCAGACAAGACCGGCTTCAATGAATTGCTCCCAAAAATATTCCCTAACAGACAGGAAATAGAATAAAAACAATAATCCCATGGCTACCTGCCCTGAAAAGATAATCAGGAATTTCTTGAAAGGATGGTTCAAAATTCCAAGAAAAAAAACAGCCGCAGCGCTTACGAAAAACGTCGTTGGATGGATCCACAATCCAATACATGAGATAAATCCGGTTAAAAACAGTACTGCATTTGAAGGAATATCCCTGGATATGAGAAATACATATACAGAAACAAGCATAAAACATATCTGCATAGGCTCAGGTCTCGCTATAATCCTATAGGCAAAAGTAGGCACCAGCAACCATAGAACTGCAGCAGTAAATGCTGATCTCCTCCCTAAAAGTCTAAACACTATTTTATAAATAAAAAATGCGGACAACAAAAACCATATGAAAGGCAGCAATTTCATTGTGAAAACACTGTACCCAAGTATGGAATATATAATTGCCTGAGAATAAATGAGCAGTCTTCCGGCGAAGTAATAGTCTTTGTCATAGTGACAGATCAGTTTGAATTCCTCAGTGCTTGGAACCCCAAGTTCGACAAGATATCTTGCAGGTGCTGTATACATTTGTTCATCTCCTGATACCATGTTATTCCTTGGCAAAAATATAAGCTTTAAAATAAGAATGCAGAGACACACAACTCCGAGAAACTTATAAAACCTTTCCATATGGGTTTATATTCCGGACATTATAATAGTGTCAACTGCAATTAATAGACATTTAAAAGCATTGTTATAACATTTAATAAATCATGTGGAATTTCCAGGACAAAGTAATAGTGATTTCAGGGGCGACCCGTGGAATTGGTCATGATATTGCTATTTCTTTTGCAAAAGAGAAAGCACTTGTTGTTGGGCTAGGCACTAATACAGAATTACTCTCAAAACTGGAATCTGAACTTAGAGAGTTCAATACAAAAAGCATGGCGCTCAAATGTGATGTATCAAATGAAAATGACATCAGAAATACTATTGAAAAAATAACAGCCTGCAGCAATCAAATCAATGTCTTAGTCAACAATGCTGGTATAACAAAAGACAATATACTATTACGAATGACTGAAGAGGAGTGGGATAAAGTCATTGATATAAATCTTAAGGGAGCATTTCTCCTAACAAAACACTGTTCCAAGTATATGATCAAACAAAAGGCCGGCAGAATCGTAAACGTCGCGTCTGTGACTGCAATCCTCGGAAACAAGGGGCAATCAAACTATTCTGCAAGCAAGGCAGGAATCATTGCATTTGCGAAAAGTGTGGCCAAAGAGCTCTCTTCAAGAAATATTACTATAAATACTGTATTGCCGGGTTTTGTAGAAACAGAGATGACATCTAAGCTCCCAAAAGAAGATATAATAACAAGAATACCGCTTGGAAGATTTGCAAAGGCATCAGACATAACCGGGTGTGTAATGTTCCTTTCGAGCGATTATGCTGCATATATAACCGGATCAACTATAATTGTTGATGGCGGACTCTGCATCAACATTTAATTAATGCCGATACTCCTTGAAATTGAATTAAAAAATCCCGTTGATCTTTCAGCGGATGCACTGCTCCTTCCAACCAATAATGACCTAATATTAGGTCAGGACATTACAAGCGGAATAAGACGAAAATGCGGCCCCGAACTCCAGGCAGAATGCGATAAACTATCTCCTATAAGGCTGGGGGATGTGGCAGTTACGCTACCTTTCGGAATTAATTACAAATGCATCATACACATGGCAGTAATGAAAATCGGTTTATGGCCTGATGATCGGACCATGCAGAAAGCATTATACAAAGCGACTGACATCTGCAACCAGCGTAAATATGAGTCGATCGTCATTCCCAACCTAGAGGGCGAGTCAACAGTTTACTCAACATTCAAAGCTGCAAAGCTGATCGGAAATATTATTTATTCACGCCACCCCACATCTATAAAAAAAGTGATCCTGAGTTGTGTAACAGAAAAAGCATACAAAGATTATTGCGATATACTCAGATATCGTCCAGCTTCACAGAATGATGAGCAGAAAAATATTACTACGAATCCGTCAACGCCTCCACAACCTTCTTAGATCATCAGTTATTCGCACCGTAATGTCAGCCTCAACGAAATTTGCCGTACCTATCTGTACAGCATTTGCGCCTACGCTGAAAAATTCAAGTACATCATGCGCATTCATAATGCCGCCGATTCCAATTATTGGAACGGCTGGAAGCGCCTGCCTGACCTCATAAACAAACCGCAAGGCTATCGGTTTAATTGCAGGACCTGAAAGGCCGCCTACTTGTGAGCCAATCAAAGACTTTCCAGTCTTCCAATCAACTGCCATTGCTTTTACTGTATTGATAAGTGAGATAGCATCCGCTCCTGCATCGACGCATGCCTTTGCAAGAACAACAATATCAGTTACATTTGGAGAAAGTTTTGAAATCACCGGAATTTTGGTAACTTCTTTAACACTTTTTGTTGTACTGAAAGCAAGATCGCTTTTAGTGGAAAAATCCAAACCTCCTGCCACATTTGGACATGACAAGTTCAGCTCAATCGCAGCTATTTTGGATTTGTCAATATCAGAATCCTGGATCTTTTTCGCGAGAAAGGCGAATTCTTCAGGAGACTTCCCGGCAATACTTATGATAATGAACGTATCAAAAGCAAGATAGCGATGGATTTCATCTGAAAGAAACGATTCTATCCCCGGGTTTTCAAGTCCTATGGAATTTATTGTTCCGCTGGCAGTTTCAACTATTCTGGGTGGAGGATTCCCTTTGCGCGGGTTAACAGTCACTGATTTTAAAACAACGGCTCCCAACTGATTTAAATCGACCACTTTATCATAAATGCCTCCAAATGTGCCGGAAGCCACCATAATTGGAGTTTTAAAGGCTTTCCCAAATAACCGAATAGACAGGTCTTGCGACATTATTATCTTTATACTCTAAACTGACGGCGATTCAACATCAAGGTGAAGATCTTTTTTTTGGTCATCTTCAAACAATACCATTTCCAATGTAAGAATAAACATCCCTACAAGTATAAAAGCATCGGCAAGATTGAAAACTGCAAATCTCAGAAACTCAAACTCTATGAAATCTCTGACCTGTTTGTATTCAATTCGATCAAAGACATTTCCTAATGTCCCGGCAAGTATGAAGCCAAGCGCTACTGTAAAAGTCCATGTATGCTTTTTTACTGTAGCAAAAATAAATATTATCAAAGGGATAGCTATTATCGTTATCACAAAAAAAAGATTTCGGTAATCTGCGAACAAACCAAAAATTATTCCGGGATTCTTGATGCAGTTGAACTGGAGATAGTCCTTTGAAGATGAATCCGGATTCGGAATAACTACGTACTCGGGAGGTTTACCGCTGCTGCTTTCGCAGTTCATCTTCAACCAAACAACATCTTTAGACAAAATATCGATTGTTGCGCAACATAGCGCAAGAAAGATAAAGATAAAATAATGAAACTTCTTATTATTAGATGCTGCTACAAAACCCTGATCCATCGACAGCTATTTGTTTGATTCTTCTGCGTGCTGACAGTCGATGCAAAGCCGGGTATATGGAACAACTTTCAATCTCTTTTTCAAAATTGGCTTGGTACAATTCTCGCAGAGTCCATACACACCTTCCTGAATCTTCTGCAGGCAGCTGTCAATATCTCTCAGCAAGTTTGCTGTTTCCTCAGCAAGATTAAGGGATACATAATTTTCATAAGTATTAATTGCGGCATCTGCCAAATGCTGAGGCAATGTTGAAAGCTCCCCAGAAGTGCTGTCAATAACTGACTCACTAAGATTTGAAATACTGCTTATGAGTTCTTTCTTCTTTTGAACCAGTGAAGATTTATAAAGATTAACTTCTTCCGGAGTGAGAGGAGAAGCCTTTTTTACAGGTTTAGTTTCAAGGCTTTCGGAAGTTTTATTTTTTGAAACGGCATTTTTCTTTTTCCTGCTGCCTGGCATTATGTTTTAACGGTCTTTGGGTGACCGGTTTCCCTTTCTTTTAATAATGTATGAATTCTACTTATATCCTTTTTTAACATTCTGTGTTCTTTGAGTTCTCCGGATGATTCTATAACCATGTTTTCCCTGATCCTAAACAGTCTTTTCTTGAGATTCAAGAGTTCTTGCTTAAGTTCTGTATCTGTAAGATTCCTAAATTCTGAAAATTTCATCAGAAATTGCTCCTGGAAACCATCTTGGTCTTCACTGAAAGCTTGTGCGCTAGCAGATTAAAGCACTTTCTTGCAATATCTTCAGAAACACCTCCAACTTCAAACATGATTGTCCCGGGTCTTACGATAGCTGCCCAATATTCCGGTTCACCCTTGCCACCCCCCATTCCGACTTCCTGAGGTTTTGCGGTATAAGATTTGTGAGGAAATACTTTTATATAGAAACTGGCTGCAACACCCAAAAACCTCGTAGCAAACAATCTGCAAGCCTCTAAGATTCGTGCATCAATAACACCGATTTCGAGTGACATAAGTCCAAAATCACCAAACACGACTCTATTGCCTCTTGTTGCTATGCCTCTTACCACTCCACTCTGATATTTTCTATATTTTACGCGCTTTGGCATTAACATTTATTTTGCCTCCTCAGTTTGTTTGAATCTTCTATCGCCTTTGTAGATCCAGACTTTTATGCCAATAGTTCCCTTTGTTAGATTTGCTGTAGATGTAGCGTAATCAATATCCGCCATTAAAGTATGGAGAGGAATCTTGCCCTGAACAACATATTCTTTTCTGGCTATTTCCGCTCCTCCGAGTCGACCTTGACACTGGACTCTTGCGCCTTCAGCGCCCTCTTCAAGTATCTGATCAACATATTTATGCATAACTCTTTTCTGAGGCATTCTTCTTTCAAGCTCGACAGCTATTGAATTCGCCACAATTTGGGCATCTAAAATCGGATTAGTTATTTCTTTTACCTCGACTTCAACCCTCTTTCCTGTCTTTGCTGTCAATTCCTCGGATAACTGATTAATTTTGCTCCCCTTTTTCCCGACAAGAGTTCCAGGTTTTGCAGAATGTATTATTGTTTTAATAAGATCGCTATACCTTTCGATTTCAACTTTTGATATCGCAAATTCCTTGTAGTTGTTCACTATATGTTTTCTTATATAAAAATCTTCAAGTATATAATTGCGTGCCAGTTTGGCATCTTTAGTGAACCATCTTGATCTCCAGTTCTCAGTTATGCCGACTCTAAAACCCAAAGGTGATACTTTATGACCCATTATTTCTTTTGCTCCTGAGCCTTAACATTATCTTTTTGTTTGCTCTTTTTTACAGCGACTTGTTCCTTATTTTCCACTTTATTAATTTCTATATCTTCTGTTTTACTATCCACTTTACTTCTCGCGCCTTCTTTAGCAGTTTTTATTTCTTTTTTGTTCTGACCGGGTATTTCTCGCAATTCAATAAAAAGGTGAGCAAATCTTTTTCGTATCAGATATGGCCTTCGTTCGGAAGAAGGTCTTACTCTCTTAATCATAGGACCGCCATCTATATTTATCTTTGTTATTTTCAATGAAGGAACATTAATTAAAATCCTGCTCTGCCTTGAACTGTAAGTCGCATTCGAAACCGCGCTTTTTAAAGTTTTTAGAATCATCGGAGCGCCTCTTTTTGTGCAGGTTTTCAAAATAGAATCAGCATCATCAATATATTTGTTTCTAATCATATCAGCAACAAGTCTTAACTTGAATGGAGATATTCTGAGATACCTGCTCTTTGCAAAAAATGCCATCTCTTTATTCTGTTTATTTTCCTCTTTTACTGCCATAAATTACACCGTCGTGGTTGGAGCGGAAGTCCCAGCTTCCTCAATTCTATCGCCCGGATGTCCCCTAAAAATTCTGGTAGGAGAAAATTCTCCAATCTTATGACCAATCATGTCTTCAGAAACGAAAACCTTTATGAAATTTTTTCCATTATGAACTTCAAAAGTATGGTTAACAAACTCCGGGATAATAGTTGAACTTCTTGACCAGGTCCTAATAGGTTTTCTGTCACCAGAATCTTTTTGTTTAAGAACTTTTTTCAGCAGTTTAGCTTCTACAAAAGGTCTTTTTTCTTCTTTCATAATCACGTCCTGGGTTGTTTAGGGCCTGAAGGCCTCATTCTTATTATAAATCTTGAAGACATTCTTTTTCTATCTCTTGTTATTCCGCCCTTTGCAGGTTTCCCCCACTTTGAAACCGGCGGCTTACCGATCTTTCGTCCTACACCGCCTCCATTAGGATGCGCAACCGGGTTCATTGCGACACCTCTGACGGTAGGCCTGATACCGAGCCATCTTGTCCTGCCTGCTTTTCCAAAAGTAACAAGATTAGCCTCTATATTTCCCATCCTTCCAACAGTGGCCCTGCAATTCATATTTAATTTCCTAATTTCACCGCTTGGCATGAGAACTGTGCTATACAGACCTTCTCTTCCGAGAATCTGTGCAAACGTTCCTGCTCCTCTTGCCAGTTTGCCGCCCGATCCTGGAGTCAATTCCAGATTATGAATTTGAGTTCCGATCGGTATATTTTTCAAAAACATTGAATTTCCGACGGCCGGTTCAGCTTTATTCGCAGCTATTACAGTATCGCCGACTTTTAATCCATCCGGACAAAGAATATATCTCTTCTCTCCATCTTTGTAAAAAAGCAAGGCTATCCTGCAATTTCGATTGGGATCATATTCAATAGCGCTAACCCTTGCCGGAATATCAAGCTTATTCCTGGTGAAGTCAATTATCCTGTATCTTCTCCTATGACCGCCTCCTATGTGCCTGACTGAGAGCCTGCCTGTATTATTTCTGCCGCCACTTTTTCTGAGGGCAACTGTTAGTCCTTTCTCAGGAGTAGTTTTTGTTATATCTGCTGTACTCAAGGCAGTTATAGACCTCCTCGAAGGCGTGTAAGCATTATATGTTTTAAGTGTCATATTAATTTATCCCTTATATTGATTCTATCCTGTTGCCAGATTTCAACCTGACGAAAGCCTTTTTCGAATCAGCTCTCTTACTGTACAATACCATATTCTTTTCCTTTTTAAACTTCCCTTTTATTACAACAGTATTAACGCCCTCAACCTTAACCCCGTATACCTTTTCAACGGCGTTTCTGATCTCCGGTTTTGTTGCATTAGTATCGACAATGAATGTATAAACGTTTTGCTTCTTTGCTTTATCTGACTTTTCAGACATTACAGGTTTTTTCAAGATATCCCAAGGGTTTTTCATATCAGTTCTTTTTTACCGTGAACTCATCTTTTCCAAGGTGGAATAGCTTCTCAAAACCTTCCATAGTAAACAAACAATATTTGTGCCTGAGTAATTCGTATGAATTTACTTCATTGCAGCAAATCAAAGAAACTTTTGGAAGATTTCTTACACTTAATAAAAGTTTTTTATCGAGGCCGCCTGTACAAATCAGAAGCTTCCCGGGAAGGTTGACTTTTTTCAATATCCCGTTTACAACTTTTGTTTTAGGAGTCTCCGGATTTAAATTTTCAATCACTTTTATTTCATTATCGTTCAATTTCCCAAGCAATGCGTGCTTCAGTCCAGATCTCTTCATCTTCACGGGAATTTTAACATAAAAATTACGGGGTCTTGGCCCGAATACGATCCCGCCATGCCTCCATATCGGAGACCTTATGGTTCCAACCCTTGCTCTTCCTAATCCTTTTTGTCGCCAGGGTTTTTTTGTAGCTCCCTCAACCTCACCCCTGGTTTTTGTGGATGCATTTCCACTGCGCTTGTTTCTTTCATAAAGTATTACGAGTTGGTGAAGAAGTTTCTTGTTTGGTTTTTCAGGAAAGTTGTCTAGTTTGAACTCAATATAGCCCTGTTTTTCGCCGACAGCACTAAAGAAGTCAACCTTATACATAACAATTTCTTACTGTGTGATAATTTTAATTTTGATCTCGACACCGGCAGGCGCGATCAGATTTTTCAACTCATCAGTTGTCCTTTGCAACGGGTCTATTATCTCAACAAGCCTTTTATGGACTTTTATTTCAAATTGCTCTCTTGAATTTTTATCAACATGTGGAGATCTCAAAACAGTAACTCTATGGACCTTGGTCGGTAAAAATACTGGGCCACTTATTGAAGCTCCGGTTCGCTTGGTTGTAGCAACGATTTCCTTGACGGTATGTTCAACAACATTGCAGTCATACCCTTCAATTTTTATTCTTATCTTCTGTTCCATAATTACTAAAGGATAACACTATATTTAGGCTTATATAGGTGTCAAGCCTATTTAAACAAAGAATTAAAGAATTTACTAATACAGAATAACGTATAGAGAATTGCTGCTACGATACCTTAAATACCACACTTAGCCTTCATTCTAAATTCTATATAGAATAATTGAGAAATCGGGTCAATTAGACAATTTCAAGCATTCTTTGGATAGGAACTCTCGCTTTTTTGGCTATATCTTCCGGAACTGTGACCCTGTATTCCAGATCCTCCAAAGACCATGCAATTTTTTCCAGGGTATTCAGTTTCATAAACTCGCAATATGCTTCCTCTGTAACCGGGTGAACTTCCTTTTCCGGTGCAACCCTTTTAATCCTATCCAAAATTCCCACCTCAGTTCCAATAATGAAACTTTTATTGGGAGATTCTTTCACATACTTAACGATTCCTTCAGTGGATAAAATTTTGTCCGCAAATTTCATACAATGCGTTAAACAACCGCATTCCGGATGCATAACAAATTCTGCCTCCGGATGTTCATTTATTTTCCGGACCACACTTTCAGTCGTAATTTTGTGATGCGCGTGGCAGTATCCGGGCCAGATATGTATGTTCCTGCCTGTTAAGTTCTTCAAATACTGACCTAAATACTGGTCAGGGATAAAAAGTATCTCTCTATCCTCTGGTATAGCATTAATTACCTTATGAGCGTTTGAGGATGTACAGCAATAATCACTTTCGGCTTTGACTTCTGCAGAACTGTTTACGTAACAGACAACGATAGCGCCGGGATGTTCAGATTTCCATTTACATAATGAGTCGACACTGATCATTGATGCGAGTGAGCAGCCTGCTTCCTTATCAGGAATAAGGACTATTTTTTCAGGAGAAAATATGGCGGCTGTTTCTGCCATAAAGTGCACGCCGCAAAACACTATTATCTCGCAATCAGTTTTGGCAGCTTTCTGCGCAAGCAGTAAAGAGTCTCCTATCACATCTGCTATATCCTGTACCTCTCCACGCTGGTAATTATGTGCGAGAATAATCGCATTTCGCTTCTTTTTAAGCTCCAGAATATATTCTTGCAACTCCTTCGTTTTATCCACGCCCGAATTATACAACTGACGTTAAATGTTTCATGCAATTTAATCCAATCCTTATTTGCTATTAATACAACCTCATTATTACACAGAAGACTGCAGGTAAACTTTAAATCTTAAATTCGCATTTCAAATCGGAATGGGCCGTGCAGGTCTCGAACCTGCGACCTCTTCCTTGTAAGGGAAACGCTCTAGCCACTGAGCTAACGGCCCATCTAAATTGAAAGTTTAGAATTTGAAATTAAAAATTGCCAGGAAAATATATTACCCCTGCCAAACAGCAAATTAACAGGAGCCAATTGCGGATTTTAGAAGGGAAGAAAAAGCGGAAGCAACGCATTTCTAACTATTGGTTTTAGATTTCAAACTGCAGGATCAGTTAAAACAGAAGGTAAGCACAGCAGGTTAGACCCTGCACAGATCAGCAAGTATCTCTCTTTTCAGAGACACAACATAATCGGGATCGCTGCAATGTGACCCACAAAAATGCATCAGGGCAGATGCCAAATGGGAAATATACTTTGGGAGATCCTGTTTGTTTTCAATGACCTTGCCAAACATTTCTGAGCCTTCGCCCTGCACCCAGTCGAATATCATTCTTCCAGTATCATCTCCATACTTATCCCAAAGATCCATAAAGAATCCGGTAAAATAGTCATTATAAAATAAGAGCCAAAAGAGAAACTTGTAAGTATCGCGTGTTATATTTTCGTTTGGTATATAATAGAAACTGGAAAAAAGATAAGGATCGCTCTTTATTTCCTTTTCTTCCCATGAAGTAAGATAATTAAGCAGGGACTTATCGTGCATAAACCCGTCATATCTAAGATTTGAAAAATACCCATTAGTAAGCTCGGTCCCAGCTAGCGGGGTCAAAAGATCTATCCTGGTCTTCTTTATTCCCATTTGTCTCAATCTGAACGCAGCGTTTATGGTATCTATGACATCATCAGGTGTCTCCTGGGGAAATCCTATGATGAATCCTGTCGCTACTCCATACCCCATGTCCAAAGCAAGTTTTATTGTACTGATTCCTTTCTCAACATTCAGATTCTTGTCAATGATCTTTTGTATCCTTTGAGATCCGCTTTCCAGGCCAAAATAAACATGCCAGCACCCGGCATCGCTCATCAATGCAAGCAACTGCTCATCAACCATATCAACCCGCGCCATGCAGGTCCATTTTACATTAAGACCAGATTTTATCATAAGTCTGCAAACTTCAGCAAGCAGCTTCTTGTTTGTGGTGAGCATATCGTGTATGAACGTGAATCTTTTCACTCCGGATTCAGCCACTATTCTGCTTATATCACCCACGATGGAATCGGGACTTTTAAGTCTGAACCTGCGTCTGAAAAAATCCTTTGTCGAACAAAATGTACAACCATATGGGCACCCTCTTCCAACTTCTATCGGGATAGGTTCGCCAGGATCCAACCTGCTATATGTTTCAAAATCTACCCGTGGAATCGAATCAATAGGTACAGTAGGCGCCATGACAGGATTGTTATTCAAATGTATCGAATCCCTTGCCAAAATGCCGGTAGAAGATGAAAAGTTTTTGCTAAGTATTGAGTCCATGAAATTGTCAAATATAGCCTCAATCTCTCCACATATTATCAGATCAATAAAATCATATTTTTTTATTAAATACGCAGCGCAGCTTGATGCCTGAGGCCCACCGAAAACTATCGGGATATCCGGATAAAGCTTCTTTATTAATGAAGCCAAATAAAGCGAGCGGGGAAACGTATTACACACCGTTGAAAACCCGATGAAAATGGTATCAGTATTAACCCTCTCACTAATTACTCTAAAAAAATTGCTGATATCCTTTTCTGCATTTTCTGCCATCGGGAGATCAATCAAAATAGGCTCTATTGATCTTTGTTTTAACATTGTGGCAACCGTCATGATTCCCAATGGCGGCATTTTATATACATCATATGAGGTGCTGCTGACAAGAATCGCGTTTCTCACAATTACTTTAGATTATAAACACTCATAAACTTTACACAATCATAACGAACTGTTCTTAACCTGATTCATCCAGGCATTTTTAATTATGCACGAATCAGGAAATATCAGGCAGCAAATAACAAATATCAACGAAATAACAAATATTTATTAAAGAATCGACCTGTAATCCTGCTTAATTTAATTACGTCGATAATATAAAAAGTATGATTATCTCTGTTTATTTAAATCTCCAAATACGAATATATACTACTGCTATTAGAAAGATGTTTTTTTATGAAATATTATAGCTTCATATCGGAGAAATGGCTTTCATCTTCTTCGCTGGATGGAGGTGTCTTGATAGTAAGCGCCGACAAACATTACAATTTTATTCACATTCTAAACGGCGAATCCGCTGCAGCAGTGTGGAAGCTTTTAGCAAATCCCATTACCATCGACACCATGCTCGAAACACTTATGCAGGAATTTAATGGTGATCAAAATCTGATAAAATTAAACATAAATACATTACTTGATTCTCTAACGAAAACCGGAATCATAAAAGAAGATGAACAAGCACACAATGAGCCTGTTATTTTCTCTCAGGAACCTAATTCTAAAAAACGTGAATATAAAAATATAGTATTTGAAACACATAGTCTCAGAGATCTGCTGCCTGAGCAGATAACAGTTTTTACCGGCACAGCTACCGGAAACACCCAGCAAGCTGAGGCAGATGCCTGTAATGCATGTCCAGACATGTGCTGAACACGACAACAATGCGGCCTGTACACAATAATCCTTACATATCGCTTTTCAGAAAAGATAACCTGACAATTTTTCGAGAAAATGATCAAACCGGAGCTCTTATTAATGGTAGTACATTTCTCTATAAAATATCTGAACAATTTCGTGACGCTATACTGAACAATGAATGGCTTGATCAGGGAACATTCAGTGGGGAATTTCGCATACTTGATTCACTAGGTTTTATTCCGACAAATGTTACCGAAAGATTCAACAGTTCTATCAGTTCCATATCACTTACACTCCTGCACGGCTGTAACATGGGATGCGGATATTGCTGTGTGGGTACTAATGGAAGTTATAACAAACCTTTTCAAAAAATGACATCTCAAGTTGCATTGAGAGCAGTTGATTATTTACTGGAACACACTACATCAAAATGGCTTAGCGTTGGATTTTTTGGAGGGGAACCGCTCATCAACTGGGCAGTTATTAAAGATACACTTCGTCATACAGACAAATTCCCCGACAAAAACTGGATCTTTACTCTTGCAACCAATGGAACACTTATAACAGAGGAAATTGCCAAGATACTTTCAGAATATAATGTCATGTCTTATATACCTATAGATGGACCTCCTTCACTTCACAACAAGCAAAGGCCTTTCGCAAACGGGCATAGTACTTATGACATCATAGTAAGAAACCTTGACGCAATGAGGAAATATGGGGCAAGGTTTCATCTTAAAGCCGTCTACATGGAAAACTCTCCTGTCCAATATAACGAGATGCAGGAACATCTTAAAAAGCTTGCCGGAGATCTTTCTTCTTTTTCCATAGCCTTTGACCAGACAAAGTTTCATGAAAGCACACAGCATAAAGCTAAGTATCTCGAGACAGAGGTATCCAATGCCAGAGATGATTGCGAAAACATAATCGCCGGCAAAAACGCAAGGCTCAAAAGCAAACTCAATACTGTCGTTGCTAATCTCCTCCTGGGAGTAAATGGCCACCCCAATATGTGTTCAGCAGGCTGGAAGCATATACAAATATCTCCAGACGGAGAGATCTACACATGTCATATTGCCGAATATGCGGATAAATTCAAAATTGGATCAATATTTAATGGATTCAACGATCAATTTGAGCCGACTAAACAAAAATTTCTTGCACCTCTCAAAGCATGCAAGACCTGCTGGGCATATGATCTATGCAGCAAGGAATGCAATATTATGCGCACACGGATGACAGAGTTAAATCCTCAATATGATGCCGATACCGTGTACTGCAGTTCCTCTCAGGAAATAATTGGTTTAGCAATAAAAGTCGCGCTTAATCTGAACTCAAATAATTTTCACAAACTGACGGCATACTTTGATGATAATTCAAGAGAACTGCTAAGAAGAACATTTGAGACTATGGAAGTGATCAGGTCAAAACTTATTCATATCAAGCCTTGTTTTCTTTTACCTTTGAATTCCAACACTGCCCCAATAGAGCTCAACACACTCACCGTGTGAAATGAATGATAAACAATCCCGCACAATAACTCTAAATATACATGAAAAGATCTTCGGAATTCGCCTGACTAATCAATTTCTTGCTGACGATATCGAAAGAAGATTCGCATATTTTATCCACAAAGAGAACAATAATAACAATGTAAAATATGACCTTATTCTTTCAGAAAGCGAGCTTCTGGATCGTCACGACAGAACCACACCAATCGAGCACTGGATTGCCGCTTCTATCCAGCAATCAATCTACCATAAAATGAGGGAGAAATATCTTTTTTTTCATGCGAACTGTGTTGCGAAGGATGGATTTGCCACAGTGTTTATCGGACCTCCTCTTTCAGGGAAATCCACAACTGCCGTTATTGCAATGATGAATGGATATCAAATCCTCTCTGACGAGGTTGCAATGATTTCCCGAAGCAACGGACAAGTCTTTGCATTTCCGCATCCTCTACACGTCAGAAGCACTACCAATTTTTTGCTTACAGAATTATTCCCGGAACAGTGGAGCAGATCAGGACTTATGTACTCTGAAAGAGTCTATATAAAACCGTCGGTCAACTCAGCCGTTTTAAAACAGATATACCTGCTTGAAAACAGCCATACACACCCCGCGATTTTCATGCTGCAAAATATGAGCGTGAAATCGCGTTTTTATGTATATGAAGATCTTCGAGATATAATCGAACTGGTCCAGAAATTTAATACAAGATGTCTCAATACAAACCTGAATCCTCCATCACGCACACAACTTAAAAAAACTTTCCTCTTCCTGGAAAGCCTGTTTCACGAACAAACAAAATAACTTTTATTATTCGTTTGATATTGAACAATTTACACGCGCTGTTTGCATTTCATGCAAGGCCTGAGAAAAAGCGGCTTTATATCCTGACTTCTTATATGAATCATCCTGACAAGCGGCTCATACATCTTGAAAATATCGGGATGATATTTCTGATAAAGAGAATGCAGATTCTGCGTCGAAATATATTCGATTGCCCTTTCTATAAATTCAAAATTAAGATCGCAAAAGGTCGGGTCAGGTTCCTTAAGAAAACTTCTTTTTATATGACATCCTTTGCCGCATAAATTGAACGCCCAGCAGACTGAACACTTTTTAGGCAGTGTCTGCGCCAGATCAAAGTTCTTGCTTATATTGTCAATGGCAGAAAAATGGAACATTTCATTGTTTCTTATGTGTGGAATGCCAACGTGACACAGATAAACCTCACCTTTAGGGTCTACAGCAAGTTTTTTCAATCCAAATTCGCACGTCGCAATACATTCCGAAGGGCTTTCGAGTATGGAAGGTATGAGTTGCCAAAAGCGTCTCCCAAGATCACTTTCCCGATCCAGATCGAATGCATACTTTCTTGTCTCTGAATTTAGCGCAGGATTGTCATTATCAAGAATGCTATGAGAATTTCTTGCATGTATTACAGCAGCCCCGGGAAATTTCGATTTCAATATTTTTGTTTCTTCTACCGGATTATTTACTGAATTTTTATCAATTGTGCTTCTGATAACATATCTGACATCATATTTCTGCAGGCACCGGATTCCTTCAACAACCTTGTCCCACGTTCCATTACCGACATGATCAAATCTGTGCTTGTCATGTGATTCCCTGCTTCCATCAACAGACACACAGACTGTAAAATCGTGTTTTTTGAAAAACAAAGCTATCTCATCATTAACAATAGTGGCGTTCGTATAGACAGCGAATCTGAAATCCCTTTGAGTATACTTGCTCTTACAATACACAACAGTTTCCTTTATAAGCGAGAAATTAAGAAGAGGTTCCCCTCCAAAAAACATCAGCGATAGTGGTCTGTTATTATTCTGGTTTGTTCTCACAAGGTAATCAACAGATTTCCGGGCTGTTGAAGTGCTCATATATAACTTTCTTTCTCCAAACGTACCTTGATCTACAAAACAGTAGTCGCAGGCAAGGTTGCATGCGTGAGAAATATTTAGAACAAGTGTCTCTATCTTGATCTCAGGAAATGTCCTGCAGGAACATATGTAGCCCAATGAAGAAAGCAGCTTAAGCTGGGCTAGTGATTCGTGATGCCGATCCAAAAATCTGTCGCTTATCTCGTAGACTGCAGAGGACTGATATTTAAGCAGGAATTTCCTGCTGTTAAAGGTATACAACCTGCCAAACCTCAGAATACTCTCATAAAGATCATAAGGTGCAGAAGCGGTAAAAACATCGGGATTGCATTCTGAAGTCTCAGTCGCAGCAGATGGAACTGTACCCATATATATTCCAGATTCTAGATGACTGCCTGCAGACTTAAAGAAAAATGGAAGAAACCATTAAAAACTTCATTAAAAAGTTTGCTTATACTTAATGTAACGTGAACTTTATATGGAGGCTTATATGAACAAAACATCACTGATGTTATTTGGGATATTTTTAACCATGTTCGCTCAGGGATTTTCTCAGGACAATGAGGAAACAGAATCATATATTCTAAACAAAAGGTGTTATGAGCTTCGCGCACCCTCTTTAGATAAACTAAAAGAGGCAAGGGGCAAACTTGACCGGGCAGTCGACCAATTCCGTAAACATTTCGGTCAATACCCGCCTAAAATCGCTGTTATAATATTCGAATCCATTGAAGAGATGGAAGGTTATGATTTTAGTCAATTCACAAAAAAAAGGATGCCTTATCTTCCTTGGATCGTATCAAACCATACAGAATCACATCGTGAAGTTAATCATCTACCAGAAGAATATAAAGATCACAAAGCAGGCTGCGGCATAAATCACGAGGCGGGCCATATGTTTCTCTTTGCATATATAGAAAAAAAAGCACAGGCCGTAATTAACACAGCAAAAAACTCAAAGGGAATATTGGAATTTTACGGTCATCCTGCACTGCCGGACTGGTATGACGAAGCAGTAGCGCAACTCTGCGAAACAGATGCAAATCAACACGGCCACATATCTTTTATGAAAAACAATATCGATAAACACATACCACTTAAAAAATTCTTGGAAATGGAGCACCCTTCACTTCAAATGATTTTAAAACCAAATAACGCTGATGAGGAATCAAAAGAGGGACCAAAGTATTATCACACACTGGAAACACCTGAGAATTTGGAAGAAGAACTTATTTTTTATGCGCAGGCTTTTTCAGTAGCTAAATTTCTGATTGAACGCAAATCTGAAGGTTTAATCGGTAAAATGGCAATACCGCTGGCAGAAGGCAAGAGCATTCAAGATGTTTTTAAAATTAACAAGCTGGACGATAACATCGAAACCATCGAGAAAAACTGGGTTGACTGGGTAAAAACCCAGAAGGATTAAACTTTCTTTTCCCAGTCTTAACTATGTTATCTAGTTAATTTTATTCTGCTCGATTCATATTTCTCTACAGCTTTGCGGGTAATAGGAGCCGGGTGCAGCTGGCTTTTTCTCCACATATCGTATGTGACTGTACGAAATTCACTGCCGGGCTGTTCAGAAATCCCGATTGGTAGCAAAGACATAGCTGAATCAACATCATGAAGCGGGATCCAGTGCGTGTATGACTGGGAAGGCTGACCTCCAATACCCCCACCATCAATACGCGTTAACTCCGGAGTATCAAGATCATTTTCATGATCAAGAGAGTCAAACCCATCAAGCGTCTTGTAATATTCTATCTTTTCACGCTTTGTGAATTCTCTGGCCTTTTCATTCCATTTTGACTGATCCGGTCCATATCTTCCTTTAGATGATGTCCACGCATCTGCCAGTCTTGCTTCAATGAATATAATTTCATCGTCATTAAGAACTGCATTTGGATTATCGTTGACTCTTTTTCTCAGAGAATTCAGAAAATTACAGAGCCCGCCGTCACTGCTTCCATATTTATTTATCAAACTTAGATTCTCTTCCGTTGCTCTGAAATAAGTTGATATCAAATTGACTAATTCTGTTCCTTTAACGGATAGATCAGATTGAGCTCCTTTCTTGAACCACTCTTCTAAATATTCCAAAGTATTAAGCGCTTCTTTATGCAGATTTTCTTTCATTACATCTCTGATATGATATCCCAACCTTACTATCTCGCTTTTTGCTGCGTGTCTTGAATCGAAATGCATATTTAAAACATCTTCAGGGGTTAATTTATCTTTTTCTTCGATCATCTGATAAAGTCTCCAAGACCTCGTAGTATGTCCTGTAGAGCCTGTACTCAATCCAAGCGGAATCTCATAAAATGTTCCTATTGCCCTATGATTGCCGCTCGCAAACCAGCCTTTTTTCGGATTGATTGCATGAGGTAATAAACTATATGGAAGTATTCCCTGCCAATCCGATTTTGAATCAGATCCGTCGAATGCAGTGAAGCCAACTTTGACTGAATGTTTGGATCTGACCGGTATGGCTGCCAGTGTCGAATAGCCTATATCACCTTTTTTGTCACCAAACACTACGTGCACGCTCGGAAATCTCCAACCCTCTATCGCCTTACTAAACTCTACTACATCCCTCGAGCGCATCATAGCAAATGCTCCGATGAATGTATCCCTAAAGTCTTTCTTTTCGATTGGATCAGCTTCATAGAGCGGAACATATTTGAGTGCTACTTCTTCACCTTTTCTAGCATCAAAAACCACTGAAGTAACAACAGGGCCATGATGGGTCTCTCTTAAAGTGAGTGTTTTTGTGTCTCCACCCTTAATCTCAATACTCTCCTCAAATACTCTCATTTCCTTCCACTCGCCATCAAACAAGTACTTATTCGGTTTAGAAGAATCAGTTTTCAGAAAGAATAGATCCGCCTGATCTGCTCCCAATGCAGTCATTCCCCAGGCAACGTTTTCATTCCATCCTATAAGTAGAACAGGAGTCCCGGGAATTCCAACACCTCTGGTATTGAGCGTTGGACTGCTTATATGAAATTCATACCACAGTGAGGGATTTCTTACAGGTGTCTGAGGATCACTGCATAGTACTGAAGATCCTGTCGTTGTCTTTTTGCCGCCGACTACCCATGCATGACTGAACTTTTTTCCTTCATTGTGAGTACCTAATTTCAATTTTATACCGGCTTTGTCTGCAAAAGCACTGACCTCTTTTATCCACTCTTCGCTTACGTCCTCTCTTTGAATCACGGCGGCAGAATCATCGTAAACAGAATTATGTTCCGTACGACCTCCACGGCCGCCACGACCGTTATTACCGCCATGTTTAGATTGGACTACATCTCCGTCCATTTTCTGATGATAAGGTATCAAATCATGTGTGCCAAAACCGGAAAAGAATTTTGCCAGATTCCACCATGAAGCTATACAATCTGCCGGAGTCCATGGTTCAGGAACCAGATCGAATTTTTTGAATAGATATGACAACTTACCAGGATTTTTCTTTATATAATCATTTACGCCATTACAAAACAACTGAACAAGTTCTTTAGTCGCTGAATCAAAATTGACCGCAGCTTTCTTGGCATACCTGTAAAATCCTATCGTTCTCATTAAAGTATCATGATCAACAGTCGATTCCTTTCCATTATCTTTTTTAACATTGCCCAGAAGCTCAGCAGATCTTCCCTGCACCAGTCTTAAATTGTAATACATCTGAAATGCCCGATCTTCTGCCATACAATATCCCAATCCGTACATCGCGCCGCTATCTGTATCTGAAAAAACATGAGCAATGCCCCACTTGTCTCTTATGATTTCAATACTGCCGGATTTTGTCGCAGTGTCTGTTTGAAACGAAAGTAGGCAAAAAACCAGCAATGAAAGCAATCCGAGTCCTTCTAACCTTGATATCATTTTCATACAACCTCCTTAACAATTATGATAACTTATACGTATTCATATTTAATTGGTTTGAACTTTGTTGTGCAATTTTGCTTAAAACTGACAAAGAATCCCATATATCCAATACATTAAATAGCAGTCTTTAGATTAAATCCGCTCAGACTTTACTGTACAAATCAGCTAAAACCGCTCTAAAGTTAAAGATATTGACACTAGAGCCCTGTTAAAATAATATGTATACTGATGAACGAAAGGAAGCTCCTGGGACAGATTCTCAAGGAAATGGAGCTTGTAAATACTTCCCAAATTCAAGAGGCTTTGGAAATACAGCGTAAAGAAGGAGGTTTAATCGGAGAAATCCTCGTTAAACTAAAATACGTAACAAAAGATGACATCCTTCTTGCGTTGGCAGCACAACACAATATGGAATATGTAAACCTGGATGAAACATTTCCGACTGAAGAAGCACTTGAAAAGGTATCAAAACATATAGCCAAAACTTACAATGTCATACCGTTATCAGTTGATGATGATACAATTACTATAGCAACTGCTGATCCTACGGATCTTAGAGTATTCGACGACCTGAAAATGACCCTCAGATCTAAAGTACAGCTTGCACTTGCTTCACCAGATTCTCTAAGGAGAGCTCTTGACCGCTATTACGACACAAAACTTGTTGTTCATTTATCAGAAGATGACAAAAAAATCAACATTGAATTTCAAACTAAAGGCGTTAAAAGCGGATATAACATCGAAGATGTTGTTAACGCTGCTCCGGTCATCAAACTTCTAAATTTTATTCTACTAACAGCTATTAAGGCAAAAGCATCAGACATACATTTTGAACCTTTTGAAGGGACATTTAAAGTCAGATACAGAGTTGATGGTATTCTTTACGAAATGGAATCGCCCCCTACGAATCTCGCCATGCCTTTAATAACAAGAATTAAAGTCCTTGCGAATCTGGATATAGCTGAAACTCGACTGCCGCAGGATGGCAGAATTATGCTGACAGTTTCCAGTAAACCGGTAGATCTTAGAGTCTCCACACTTCCAACAATTTTTGGCGAAAGCGTTGTGTTGAGAGTTCTAGACAGAAGCGTTGTAAACTTGAACCTTGAAAACCTTGGAATTAGGGACAGCGATCTCCAATTAATAACAAAACTCATTTCAATACCGCATGGAATCATAATTGTCACCGGACCAACAGGATCAGGTAAAACGACAACGTTATATTCGTGTTTGAATTATCTAAACGGCGAAGACGTTAAAATAATCACAACTGAGGATCCCGTTGAATATGATATCGACGGAATAATCCAGTGTCCTGTAAATGACGATATCAGCGTGACTTACGCAGCACTTCTAAGAACAATTCTAAGACAAGATCCAGATATAATACTCGTAGGAGAAATCAGAGATCTGGAAACAGCTAGAACAGCCATTGAGGCATCACTAACAGGCCACCTTGTATTTTCCACTCTACACACAAATGATGCTCCCAGCGCAATAACCAGATTAATTGATCTCGGAGTTGAGCCCTATCTCATTTGCGCAACTCTTGAAGCCATCGTCGCCCAAAGACTAGTAAGAAAGATTTGCGTCCATTGTAAAGATGAATTCATGCCGACACAGGAAATGCTTTTTGAATTGGGTCTTACCCAGACTGATATTAAAAATAAAAAGTTTTACTGGGGAAAAGGCTGCAGTGAATGTAATAATACAGGTTACAGAGGAAGAACGGCAATATATGAAATTATGCTCCTGTCGGAACCTTTAAAAGAACTTGTCTTAAAAAACTCATCTACCGAGCAAATCAGAATAAAAGCCAAAGAAGAAGGATTAAAAACACTTAGAGAAAGCGGTATACTTGAAATTTTCGACGGAAGAACGACAATAGAGGAGGTCGTTAGAGAAACATTGATGCAAGAAACGTAATTATGTCACAGTTTATTATCGAAGCAATTGATGTTACAGGCAAAAAGATTCAGACAAAAATCGAAGCACAAAGCCAGGAAGATGCGCTTAAAAAAGTCAGGGTTAAGGGATTAAAACCCGTCAGCTGTAAGGAGCTTGATAGCGAGCAGCTTAAACAAAAATTATCGCAGTCTGTCACAAAAAAAAAGAAATTTAACCTCTTCCAGAGAAGAGTAGCTACAAAAGATCTTGCACGATTCACCCACCAATTTTCTGTGCTTATTAACTCAGGTTTGCCAATTGTCAGATGTCTAAAAGTCCTCGCAAATCAGCAAAAGGAGGGTTATCTTAAAGAAGTTCTCCAGCAAATCGCCGAAGACATAGAAGCAGGATCAAGTCTTTCGGAAGTTTTCTCAAAACATCCGACAGTGTTCGATAAGCTGTATGTTAACATGGTCAGAGCAGGTGAGGCAGGCGGTATACTCGATGAGATCATGAGAAGACTTTCAGAGTACATGGAAAAGATGCAGAAATTAAAAGGTAAAGTCATAAGTGCATCCATATATCCTGTTGTAGTTTTGTTCATAGCTGTCTCTGTTGTACTTGCCCTTATGACATTTATCGTACCAAAATTTCAGGCTGTGTTAACTCAGCTCGGTGGAAATCAGGCAATGCACCCTCTTACATCTTTTATACTCGGTATAAGTGATTTCATTGTTAATCGCTGGTATTTGCTCATCATAATAGTAGGAATACTTACTGCCAGTACGATAATCTTTTTTAAATCAAAAACAGGGAAAGTTGTTCTTGATAAAATGATACTTCGGATCCCGGTTTTCGGCGCCTTAATTAGAAAGTTTATGGTCGCAAGAATATGCAGAACTCTGGGAACACTTTTGAAAAGCGGTGTTCCTATACTTGACGCGATTACAATAGTTAAGAACACAACGAACAATACAGTAATAGAAAAAACCATGGACTATTTACATACAAACGTAAAAGAGGGAGAGTCACTCACTGGACCTTTAAGCCAAAGCAAAATTTTTGATGATCTGGTCGTAAATATGGTCGATGTTGGAGAAGAGAGCGGACAGTTGGATACCATGCTTTTAAAAGTTGCGGATATTTATGACGGAGAAGTTGATAACACCATAGGAGCTATTTCAAGTCTTATTGAACCCATATTAATACTCCTTATCGGAGGTATAGTCGGCCTTATCGTTATGGCATTGTTCCTCCCGATGATGACACTTATTAAGAGCTTCGGAACCAGACCATCATAGAAACGTGTTCGAAAGTTTTGTTGAAGATATAGATCGTGCCTACAATCGTGGCGAACTTGATCAGATAAAAAAAGATCTCGAAGACTTCATAGTAAAAAACAAAAGTAATCTAATTAAATTCAAGAGCACCACGTCAAAAAAGTTCAAAAAAGATATCTCAACAGAAGATGCATTAAAACTTTATGTACTCCAGGCAAGAAGCATCAATCCGACAAATGAGATACTGGATCAGCTCACAAATATCAAATCATATTCTGAAGAAAGCAATAAGGATATTGAATCTGCAGGTCTTTCCTGGGCTAATAAATTTTCCGTATCATGGCGAGATCACAGGACAACATCTATCATATATGTTTTCGAAAAAAATAAGTCACACTACCTGAAATTACTGGAAAACATTGAAGTTAAAAAAGATTAGTTCCTATTATATTGCCGAAAATGCCGTGATTCTAGGAGATGTGAAGATTTCAGAGTGCGCAAGCATCTGGTATGGAGCATCAATAAGAGCAGACCTCGCAACAATCATAATAGGAAAATACACAAATGTTCAGGATAACTGCGTGCTTCATACAGATCCTGAAGAGCCATTAGTTATAGGAGACTATGTGACTGTAGGACATGGCGCGATACTACACTGTAAATCTATAGGGAATCTAAGTCTTATTGGAATGGGGTCTATACTTCTTGCAGGCGCCACAATCGGTAATAATTGCATTATTGCTGCCGGCTGCGTTGTAAAAGAAAAACAGATTGTTCCTGACAACACCATTTTTGCAGGAGTTCCTGCAAAACAAATTAGTACTACAAACGATACAAACAGGGCTGATCACGAAGACCGCGCACTGAGGTATTACAAACTTGCACTCAAACATACTAAAGAATTTTGAATATAGAATGAGGAATATAGAATCGCAACGGGTGAGGCATTTTCATCATTATCTGTTTTATATCCGGTCTATATTATTCTTACTGATTATAAGTTTAACTTGCTGCGCTAAGAATCCTGTATCCGGAAAGATTCAACTTATGCTTATTACTGAGGAGCAGGAATACGCTATCGGTAAAAATGCAGTGCCGCAGATGGAAATGGAATTCGGAGGTGCAGTTCCGGACAATGAAATAAATAATTATGTCAGCGGGATCGGGAATAAAATGTCCGTAATCTCAAAAAAAATCCACAGAA
>JACQRL010000205.1 GCA_016206485.1 Planctomycetota bacterium
AGAAAAAGATATACGTTTTACAGTTTATATCAACCACCGTTTCTGCTGGAAAGAAACAAATATCGGAAAGGCTTATGGAGAGAAATGGGCGGCTATGTATGAGCCAGGGAAATATGGTTACCATGGTGCTGAAGGTGACCAATGGCTTGCATGTTTTTACGAGCCCAGTGCTTGGGCAGAATATATTGCAAATACCTGTGGACGTATTATTGAGGAGACAGGCATGGATGGGATATATCTTGATGAGCTTCCACTCACCTATCCCTGTTACAATCCGGGACATACCCATTACCAGAAGGATAAGTTTCCTGTTTCTTACGAACTCATGACTCAACACATTATTGACGCCCGAAATGCCATTGTTAATAAAAAATCAGAGGCGGTCTTAATGACAGAGCACGCTGGGAGTGATTACTTTTCTCAATTTTTTGATGGTTCTTGGTCTCAGACGTTCTGGCAAGAAGGGTTTCCCTTTGCGGAAAAGTATTACGACGGGAATAGCCTTAATTATTTCCGGTTCTGTTTCCCGGAATTTAAATTAGCCGAATATGGAGAATCAAGTGACCAGGTGAGGCGTTGTTTCTTTAATGGAATAGGAAGGATGGGCGGCTTGGGAAAAGCCGGCCAGGTGCTTAAGGAAAATGGAGATGCCTTTGCTTCACTCAACCCTGAACCTTTGATAGAAACCAAGATTAAACAGATACTGGCTAACAAATTTCCAACATCTACCAAAATAGTCTATACCGTTTACAATAAGAGCAATAAGCCGACGATAGGAGAAATGCTTGAGGTTGAACCGAAGATGGGTTATCACTATATAGAATTATTAAACGACAACCAGATTGTTCCGAAGCAATCTGGCAAGAAAGATAGTCTGTCCTTTGAAATCAATGCCAATGAAGTAGTATGTATCGGCCAATTTCCGGAACTTATCAATCTTGAACAAGTTGAAAATAGACTGAGTATATCACTTAAGCAACCTTTAGCGAATACAATGCTGATTGTATTCTCAGACATTGATACAAGTGATACTGGGACTGGGGAGGGCAAGAAGATTGAACTGAGAGATGGTAAGGTAGAGTTGGACGTGGTACAAACCTTCGGACACAAAGGAAAAGTAATTCTAAAGTTATTACAAGGCGAAACTCTGGTTGATGAGGTTGTTGCAGAAATTAGATAAAACCGTATATTATTGCGACTAATCAAAGGTCACTGCTTTGTTGCATGCCAAAATCACGCAGCCCTCTTGAAATAAACCCATAGTCAGTTAGATTTTAAAAGGCAATAAGCCAGAAAGGTAACCATGACTAATTGGTTCGACAATTCTTTCAGAAAGGTACATATAATCTATGTCTCACCTGAATGGGTCAAAGACAGAGGTGAGAAGTTTGATGCTCTTAAACTCTCCCGTAATTTGAAGGATGCAGGAGTAGATTGTATAGAACTGTACTGTAAGGACCATTACGGATGTTGTTATTACAACTCCAGTTTGGGATCCAAGTACCCAAGGGATATACTCGGAGAACTTTTGGAGCAGACCAAAAAGTTGAAAATTAAGATGATAGCCTACTTCAGCATCGGGTGGGATATGTATGCTACGGGAAACCATCCCCACTGGACGAGCATAGACAAAAACGGAAAGATAAGGAGGACTTATCCTTTCGAGTGGACATGTCTAAACTCCGGATACGGCGATTATGCTTTAAAGCAACTACAACAACTCGTCCACAATTACGACATCGACGGTCTTTGGCTCGACTGTATACCTATAGGTTACGAAGTCCCCGAAAGCATCTATATGGTTCAATCCCTTGATGTCCCTTGCTACTGCCCTGCTTGCACAAAATCGTTCAGGGAGAAATTGGGACGGAATATACCGAGGGCCCCCTCTATTGAAGACAAAGTAGAGTTTTTCAAATTTAGAAATGAGGTTCACAGGGTATTTTTGGAGAGGTGTCAAAGACTCCTCAGAGATAAAAATCCCGATGCAATACTGACTTACAACGCGGCAGGTTCTCTGGGCGACCCCATAGATATAAGTGATATAATCTCTATTGAAGGATCCGCTCCAAATTACGCAAGACAGAGCTTTATATCCAGATGGGGTAAGTCGAGATCTAAACCTTTTGAGGTACTTACGTCCAACGCATTAGATTTCTGGTGCGACCTGACTGTCAAGCCGCCGGATCTGATGAAATTAGAATCTGCTATCGTCCTTTCTCACGGCGGAACCATGACCTTCGGTCATATCCCATACACCACAGGAGAATCGGGATCCGCTCAGTTTTCTACTATAAAGGAAGTTTTCAAGTGGATAGAAGAGATAGAAGGACACATAGCAAACCAAGAGGGAGTAAGCGATGCGGCAGTGTTGATAGGCGTCAAACCTTTAATGTCGCCTCAGTTTAGAAGGGAGATAACGGATGGCGCGGAGTCAATATCCGATATTATGATAGGCAGGCATATTCAATTTGACATCGTCAGTGGCACTTTCGATATGAGTAAATATTCTTTAATAGCGATAGGCGATCAGAAGACCTTAAGCGACGAAGATGCGCAAAGATTGAGGAACTATGTCAAATCGGGTGGAAATCTTTTGGTGACGAGTCAAACCGGTCTTATAGACGAAAACGGTAGAAAGAGAAGCGATTTTATCCTGTCGGATGTCTTAGGCATAAAATTTAGGGGAGCCTCGGGGAATTCGTTCTCTTATCTGCGTCTGGAAGATGAGAAGGTCTCCCAAGGTATCTGGGCGGACTACATTATGGTAAAGACTGAACCCCTGGATATTGATTTGGACGGAGCTGATGTCTTGGGCTGGTCTGTCTCCCCTGAGACCGAATTGAGCGAGGCCACTACTGTACTTTGGGGACAGCCACACCCAGACGAAACAAGGGTTCGTCCCCTTATTACGTTGAATAAATATGAGAAAGGAAGAGCTGTCTATATTGGTCTGTCTCCCCAAAGCAAGGGTATAGTCAACCAATCTATGAGGACCATCGTTGGAAATATAATTGAAAGCCTGATCCCGCAAAAAATCCTCGTAACCGATGCGTCTTCCGGCGTAGAAGTAGTCTTAAACAAGAGGGGCGGAGAATACGTCCTACATCTGAACAACTACTATTCTGGCGATCCGAATTGGTTCGGAAAGATGACTTTCAAAGACATATCCGTTAAGATTGATTTGGAGAGAATAGGTAAGGTCAAAAGAGTTTACGATCCACTTTCAGGGGAAAACTTGAAGCACAATATACAGAATGGATATTTGGAGGTAATGATAGATCGTTTAAATATTAATTCGATGTCGGTAATAGAGATTGGTTCGTAAGGACGAAGAGGACGTCACAAGTTAATAGCAATACTTTGCTAAAATTTTATGTAACCTTGCGATATAGGTAAAACCGTAGCCGATTGGATTTAATAGGTAATAAAGGTAATTTAAGAACTGGTCTTTAACAACTTCAAAACAGCATCATTATACTTGACGTAAGTTGTGCATGAAGAAAAATCTTCTGGTTAAATCTTGGTGCCCGAGATTATGAAGAAATTAAAAGTAGGAATTCTTGGTTGTGGTAAGATGGGCAGAGTATATGCCAGGTGGTTCTCTGCTAACCCTCACTGTAAGGTTGTTGCTTTATATAATCGTTCCAGAGAGAAGGCAGAAGAGTTGGCAAAAAATTTTAGTTCCGCTAAGGTCTTTGATACCTGGGAAGAATTGATTGAAGAGTCAGATATTCATATAGTAGGTATATGTACACCATCCCACGAACATCTGGGTCAGATAACGATGGCACTAAAAATGGGCAAACACATCCTCTGCGAAAAACCACTTGCGAATGATATTCATGAATGCAGAAGAATCCTGGAATTGTGTCAGTCTGCAAAGACTAAGGTAATGGTAGGATTCCAGATGCGTTTCCATCCAGCGGTAGAGACTGTGGATAGACTCCTAACAAAAATCGGAAAGATATACCATGTAGACTTTGTCTTTGGTTTATACAGGCCAGGCCCAAACTGGCGCCATAGCATATTACAGGACGGCGGGGTTTTGAAGGAATTAGCCAGCCATTTAATTGACCTCATGTGCCACTGGGCAGGTGAAATCACTTCTGTAACAGGGATAAATAAAATCATTGAACCAGAAAGGGAAGTAGAAGACTATTCAGTAAATCTATTTGAATTCAAAAATGGCGCCTCAGGATTCCTGTTTTCCAGTTACTTGGAGAGGCGGTCTTCCCTTATCCAGGGGAATATCATGGGGAAAGACGGACAGATAAGTTTTCAATTCAGTTCATATGACCCGAAAGACAGCAAGGTTTTTCTTCTTACCCAAAAAAGACGAGAAATACTGATTAAAATTCCAAAAGAGATAGACGAAGTCTATCCAGGACATCTCAATAGTTTTAAGAAAGAGATAGATTATTTTGTGGATTGTATCTTAAATGATAGACAGCCGGAGATTTCCTGTTGGGAGGGTTACAGGGCTCTTGAGGTAATAGATGCTTCTTATGAATCTACCAGAAAAGTCATAAAAGTGAGATTACCTCTTTCCCGGTTCAACCAAAGACATATAAGAGAATGTTTCAAAAGATTCAAGTAAAAGATTAAAGATATGCTATCTGCATTCTAAAGGAAGTCTTAAGGTTATAGTCAAACCTTAAAAGGAGAAGTAAATATGTTCTTGGGAAAAGAAGTCAGGATAAGACGGCTGTTTAATACGAAGTCTGGAAATATCCTTGTGATTGCACTTGACCATGCCATAGGCTGGGGGGTAATACCAGGTATAGATGATATTCACAAAACCATGGCAAAGGTAGTAGAGGCAAAGCCTGACGCCATTACTATGTTAAAAGGCACAGCAGAAAAGATATTCCGGCCTTATGCAGGATATATACCTTTTATACTCAAGGCAACTACATTTTCTCCTTATCAACCTGCCTATGATACACCAGTAGCCTGGGTGGATGAGGCAGTCAAGTTAGGGGCAGAGGCAATATCTGTTGGTGCGACTGTCTGCGGTGACCATCAGCCAGAATTACTCAGCCAGTTAGGCGAATTTGTCAGGCAGGCGAATCTGGTTGGTATGCCTACAGTCACTCACATTTATCCTAAAGGGAACCTGATTAAAAAAGAAGACTGGTATAAAGAAGAGAATGTAAAATATGCTGCTCGGGCAGGGGCAGAGTTAGGTGTAGATATCATCAAGACATTTTATACAGGAGATAAAGAAAGTTTTACTAGGGTAGTGCAGGCGATTCCTTCAAATATAGTTGTTTCAGGAGGACCCAAATTACCTTCCCTTAAAGATGTTTTCCAGATGACTTATGAGGCAATCCAGGCTGGGGCAAAAGGTGTTACTTACGGCAGAAATGTCTGGCAGGCAGATAACCCGGTCTCTGCAATTAAAGGTTTGAAACATATAATTCATGAAGGGGGCTCGGTTGAAGAGGCACTTGAAATTGCAGGGGTATGAATATCTTTATCTGACATCAAAGGATGTGAGCGCAAAAAAGATATGTCTTCTGCCTGTGGGTTCAATAGAATCTCATGGTAAGGGACTCCCTTTGGGGACAGATTCGTTGATTGCCCAGGCATTTGCTCATGCCTTTGCCTGTAAGGTAAACGGATTGGCTTTACCAGTTTTGCCATATGGCTTCTGCCCTAATACAGCAAGATTTAAAGGCACAATCACTCCAGGAGCAGAGGCTTTATACGATTATTTAAAAGATATTTGTCTATCTTTACTTGAGAATAAATTCAGAAGGATAATAATACTAAATATTCATAAAGGTAACGATGCGCTTATAAAGATGATGGTGGATGATGTCTTTCAAAGTTACGGTCTTTCCATCTATTATGTAAATCCGTATACCTTTTTAGGTGAAAAAGTTAACCACAGTATATTTGATGGCAAAGACAATAGTTATAAAGAAGCATGCCTGCTTTTAGCCTCTTTAAAGATATTAAACGATAAAATAAATCCAACCTATATTTCAAACCGGGATGAATCTATTCCGCGGCACTCAGAATTAGAATCACTTCGGTATCACGGGACATTAGGATTTACCTATCCTGATGAGAAATATCACATTGCCACACGAAAAGATGTGGATATAAACAAGGGTATAGTTTACTTTAAAATGGCAGAAGAGAAAATAAAAGAATTGGTAAGGACATGGAGAAATCTTAGTAAGAGATGAGTCTATTAGGACTTGACATAGGGACTACAGGTTGTAAGGCTATAGTTTTTAATGAGGGAGGGCAGGTACTCTCCTGCGCATACCGTGAATATTCCTTGAGTCATCCAAGGCCAGGTTGGGTTGAAATTTCGCCACATTTAATCTGGGATAAAGTGAGTGAAATACTAAGAGAGGTAAATTCAAAGGTAAGGAGAGACCCTGTTAAGGCAGTCTCTATTTCTTGTCAGGGTGAAGCAGTCTTACCAATCAGTGAAAATGGTGAGGAACTGTATAATTTTATCATTACATTTGACAGCCGCACCCAGCCCCAGTGTGACTGGTGGCGGCAAAACATGGGTGCAAAGAAAATCTTTTCTATCACCGGGATGCCCCTACATCCGATGTATTCAATCAATAAGATAATGTGGCTGAAAGAGAACGAGCATGAAATCTTCCAGAAGACCTGGAAATTTCTATGTGTGGAAGATTACATTATATACCGTTTGAGTAGTGAGACCGCTACAGATTATTCCTTGGCCGCAAGGACAATGGCATTTGATGTGGTAAAACGTGAATGGTCCAATAAGATACTTGAAAAGGCAGGTATAGAACGCAGGCTTCTGCCTTCTGTTTATCCTTCAGGGACTGCAGTGGGTAAAGTGACTGAAGAAGTTGCTAAAGAGACAGGTTTTAACAATAGAGTAATTGCCGCTACAGGAGGCCATGACCAGCCATGCGGGGCATTAGGTGCAGGTATTGTTAGCCCTGGTATGGCTATGAATGCAACCGGCACATCAGATGTAATCTGTCCTGCATTTCCCAAGCCTATTTTGAATGAAGATATGCTTAAGTTTAACTATTGCTGTTATCCACATACCTGTGAAGATTACTACTGTTCTATAGCCTTTAACCTTACAGGTGGGCTATTATTGAGATGGTATAGAGATACGCTCTGTTATGAAGAAAGAGAAAAAGCAATGAAAACCGGTCAAGACCCTTATGAAATAATTCTTTCTGAAATGTCAGATGAGCCACAAGACCTTTTTATCCTACCACATTTTGTAGGAGCAGGCACACCTTATCTTGACCCGAACTCACGTGGCGTAATCTTGGGACTTACCTTAGAGACAAAAAAGCCGCATCTTGCACGTGCAGTCATTGATAGTATCAATTATGAGATGAATGTAAATATTGACCGGATGGAAGAGGCAGGGATAGAAATTAAAGAACTACGGGCTATAGGCGGTGGTGCAAAGTCTAAGAAGTGGCTTCAGATGAAAGCAGATGTATTTGACAAACCTGTAGTATCCCTTAAGGTCTCAGAGGCCGCTTCGTTAGGGACTGCCATATTGGCTGGCAAAGCCTCAGGCATCTTCAAATCAACACAGGAAGCAGTTGACAGACTAATTAAGATTGAGAAGGTATATGAGCCTGATGCAAGTGAACACAATCAGTATCAGGAAAAATACCAGAGGTATCTAAAGATATATGACCTGCTCAGGGAATTCAATAGAGAAATCAGTATTAAATCAGGAACTATTGTTAAAGGTTAGAGGGACTGGATATAAACCACTAAATTAAAAATGGCAAAAGCAGTTGAGTGTATTAGTCCTGGCAAGTTACATTTAATAGATTATCCCACACCAGACCCGGTTAAAGATAACATACTTCTCAAAGTTATACGCTCCGGGGTCTGCGGGACAGACCTGCAGGGGATAGAGGGCAGGCGTAGTCTCAGGTATCCGGTAATCCCGGGGCATGAAATAGTGGCGGTTGTAGATAAAATAGGTGACCAGGCACATCGCCATATAAAGGCTTTAGGTGGAAACAGATTAAACGAAGGTGACAGGGTAACGATTAATCCACGGATTGTGTGTGGCGACTGCTTTTATTGTCAGAACTTGCCCCAGAGGCAGGAGATGTGTCTTAATGCAAAGACTTATGGAAGTTCGCTTCAAAGTAATAAACATCCGCACCTATTTGGAGGATGGGCAGAGAACCTCTATATTTTGCCGGGGTCAGAGATAATAAAACTACCAGAAGGATTATCTGATGATTTAGCAGTCCTGAGTGAGCCATTTGCTTGTGCTGTAGGGTTGGTTGACCGTTTCCGGCGCGAACATGACTGGATTACAGGCGATGGATTCAGGGTTAACTGCTGTGTTATAATTTATGGTGCTGGAACAATCGGTATATTAATGGCATCAGCCTTTTCTTTAGCCGGTGCAGAAAAGATTGTCATGCTTGATTTAATTGAGAAGAGATTGTCATTGAGCAAGGAGTTTGGAGTTAGCCACATTATAAATACTTCAGTAACCCCAGACTGTATTGGATACGTTAAAGAGTTAACAGAGGGCATTGGAGCTGATATTGTGATAGAGGCGTGTGGTGTTCCAAAGGTTTTGAAAGAAGGGATAAAACTCTTACGCCGTGGTGGAATACTATTTGAAGTAGGGCATCTTGCAGATGTAGGCATGGCTGAGATAGACCCTCATTTAATCTGCCGAAATGAGATTGAAATTTTAGGTCATTATGCATATCCATCAAGCCAAAATTTAGCCTATGCCGCAAGGTTACTGGCAGAACATACTTTCCCTTATGAAAAATTGATTCATAAGATTCCACTTGATGATTACGCAACTATACTTGATAGAAATGTCAGAAGAAACATAGTTAAAATTATCTTTGAGATGTAATATGCCCATAAAGAAACCTATCCTGGGAATTACCATGGGTGATGCCGCAGGGATAGGTCCAGAGGTTGTAGCAAAGGTATTTGCAGAAAGAAAACTGTGGGAACACTCTTCACCATTGGTGATAGGGGACAGTAAGATAATGGAAAATGCCATATCTCTGGCGAAGACAAAGTTAAAGCTCCATCTCATTGAGGAAATAAACGAGGCAAGATTTGAGGAAGGTACAATGGACATTCTGGAAATTCCTGTTCTGAAAGGATATAATGTAAAAATAGGTAAAGTTGATCCAAAATGTGGAGAGGCATCAGTTACCTATGTGAAAACGGCTTGTCAGTTAGCACTGGAAGGAAAAATTCACGCCACTACCTCAGCGCCTGTTAATAAAGAGGCTATGCATGCGGCAGGATATAATTATGAAGGGCAGGCTGAGATTTTCGCCGAGATGTGTAAAGTAAAAAATTACACCATGATGTTAATGTCAGGAAACGTGCGTCTGTTCTTTGTAACAAATCACCTCCCTTTGAAAGAGGTAGTCAATAAGATAGATAAGAATCGGGTATATACAATCATAAAATTGGCTAATAAGGCACTGATTAGACAGGGATTAAAAGAACCCAAAATAGCAGTCTCGGGTTTGAATCCTCATGCTGGTGATGGAGGATTATTAGGGCAGGAAGAGATACAAGAAATCGCGCCGGCTATTAAACAGGCTCAAGCCGAAAGGATAACAGCGATAGGACCTATTCCACCTGACACAGTATTTATAATGGCAAGGGAAGGTAGATATGACGCAGTAATATCTATGTATCATGACCATGGAACAACAGCCATGAAGTTGTTAGGTTTCAAGAATATAGTCACTGTATTGGTGGGTCTGCCTATAATTCGGACTTCTGTAGGCCATGGGACAGCTTTTGATATTGCTGGGAAAGGCATAGCTGACCATACTAACCTATTAGAAGCGACTTTAGTCGCGAACACGATAGGTAGAGTCAGGACTTAGTCCAAACCTAACATGTTGGCAACAACCAAAAATCACGGCTGATTGCTGAGTTGTTGATTATTAAAGATAAAAGCCGGTGCTGATCTTATAACATTTTATTTAGAAGTGCCTGCGTCCCTGGACGAAGTTATTTCGTTAGTCAAACGCATGAACAGAAAGGTGGCGGTCTCCCTTAATCCTGATACCCCACTGAATAGGTTGAAGTAGCTTCTTAAGTATAGTTATATCAGGCACAATATAAATGCAGTCCTTTTGATGGCAGTTGATCCGGCATTTAGCGGACAGGAATTTAAACGCGAGATATTGTCCAAGATAAAGGAACTTAGGAACGCATTTACTGGAGGCATTGGAGTTGATGGTGGTATTGATAAGGTCACAGTTAAGGAAGTAAAATCAACCGGGGCTAATGTTGTTGCCGCAGGTACAGTCATATTCGGCTCGGCTGATATAAGAAAAGCCATGGATAAATTAAAGTGCAAGGAGGAACGCGCATGTTAGCCGCTCAATTTACAGGAAAAGAATATTTTGAACTGAATGAAATACCTGCTCCAAAATGTCCCAAGAACGGGCTTGTGGTTAAAGTTGCAGCCTGCGCCATATGCGGAACAGATCACAAGATAATGGGCAGGCAAAACTTGAAACTGGAAGGTGGTAAAAAGATGCAGATGACGTTACCACGTGTAATTGGTCATGAGTTTTCGGGAACCGTGGCTGAGATGGGAGGGAACATGGAAGGTATATGCGTGGGAGATGCGGTTGTAGTTGCTGTGACCGTCCCGTGCCTTGACTGCGAAAGCTGTCGTCGCGGCTACCATGAGGTCTGCGATAATGTCAAGATCATTAGTTTTCACTGTGATGGAGCCTTTGCCGAATACGTTGCTATTGACGAGAGGGCAGTAAGAAGCGGCTGTGTTATAAAACTGAAATCTGCGCAAAACCTGGAGGTCGCCTCGCTTACTGAACCGCTCTCCTGTGCAGTTAATTGTTTTGAATTGACTCCGGTGAGAGAAGGCTACGTGGTGGTTGTCATAGGCACAGGGGCAGTAGGTTGTTTGCTTGTGGAGTTGGCGCGGATTTATGGGGCAGGGACCACGGTTCTACTCGGCAGATCTACAGAGCAGGTTAAAATTGCTGCTGTGTCAGGTGCAGACTATTGTTTTGATACAAGTGAGGTGGTGGACATAAAGGAAGAGATCATGGAAATAACAAAAGGTCGAGGCTCTGATATAGTAATCACTGCCTGCTCATCACCAGAGGCCCAAAAACAGGCATTGGAATTGACTGGCAAACATGGTGCGATAAATTTTTTTGGAGGTCTGCCCAGGGATAATAGCTTGGTGGAGTTAGATACTAACTTGATTCATTACAAAGAGCTTATGGTTGTAGGTTCGAGTAATTCTGCCCCCAGACATGTCAGAAAAGCGCTTGAATTCATAGAGACAGGGCGGATAGATATGAGCAAATATATCAGTCATCGGTTTAGTTTGAAGGATATAAATGCGGCTATGGACGTTGCCCGCAGGCCGCCTAGACTCAGGGTCTTAGTCAAACCATAGAGGGCATGATATAGTCTTACAATAGTAAATCAGATTTTCTTGTAGTGCAGTTTTCAGCCGAACTGCCCTTGGATAATAATCATGATGTCTATGAAATCATTATTTAAGAAACGAGTGATGATATTCGCAGTCTTTACTTCCTGCCGCTGATCGTGCAGTTGTGTCAGACTGGCACTTCGAACTGTAGAATAAGCAAGATAACATGTGGTGATACGGGATACAAGAAAGGAGCCCAAAATGCTGGAAACAAAGAAAAAGGATATAATGGAGAGAGCTTTGGAAAGAGGAAAGGGCATTCTTAGATTGTTTCCTGCCTGGGTGCCTCGGTCATTCCTGTTTCCAGGACGGAGATTGAAATTGGCTACGCAAGATCTCTACGCTATTGACCCTGAGCATGGCGGAGTTGGTGAGAGATGGCTATCTTCGACGACCATGGCAGACAATGGGCCAGGGACACCGGAAGACCAGGGACTAAGTTACGTTGTGGCTGAGATGGGGAGTAAGACTGAGAGGGTTCTTCTCAGAGACGGTATGGAATTAATGGGTGAAAGATTACTAGGAGAAGATGCTTTTAGCAAACATGGGGGATGGAATGTGCTGACTAAATTCTTTGATTACCAAGGACTCATACCCCATCATATCCACCAGATGGACGAGCATGCCGAGAAGGTGGGGGCTATCGGAAAACCAGAGTCCTATTATTTTCCTCCTCAGCTTAACTTCATCGTGAACAGTTTCCCCTACACTTTTTTTGGCTTACAACCTGGCACGACGAAAGAAGACATTAAGAATTGTTTAAAGAAGTGGAATCAGGGAGATAATGGGATTTTAAATTACTCAAAAGCTTATGCGCTCATACCTGGGACCGGTTGGAATCTCCCTGCTGGGATTCTGCATGCTCCAGGCACTTTGCTGACCTATGAAGTGCAGAGGAGCTCGGATGTTTTTAGTATTTTTCAGTCTATGATCGAAAGCAGGCCAATTCCATGGGATTTGGTTGTCAAGGATGTGCCAGCAGAACTCCACCATGATCTAGACTACATAATCAGCATGCTTGACTGGGAAAAGAATGTAGATCCTGAATTTGTGAAACACTACTATGTTAAACCGAAGCCGGCTGACCGTCTTAACTCTATGCAGGCAGAGGGGTACGTTGAGAAATGGGTTATCTACGGCAGCGAATACTACAGCGCCAAAGAGTTGACTGTCTTGCCTGGCAAGACTGTTACAATTAGGGACCAATCTGCATATGGGCTGATTGTCGTCCAGGGGCATGGAAGAGTCGGGAGTTTAGAGGTAGAAAGTCCTACTTTGATTCATGCAGGAGAAATGACTGCGGATGAGCTCTTCGTGACACACACGGCAGCCAGACAGATGAGAATAGAAAACACCAGCAAATATGAAAATTTGGTTATGTTGAAACACTTCGGGCCAGGTAATCCAGATGCCCCCACTCGTACAGAACAACATACAGAGGGATGAGTTAAAGATGGGGAATTCTCTGGGAATAGATGAACTACTTAACATGTATTCCAGTATGGTAAAGATAAGATATATTGAAGAGAAGGTACTCCGGATGTATGGGGAAGGAAAGATATTCGGATTTATTCATTTGTGTATAGGCCAGGAGGCAGTAGCAGCTGGTATATGTTCTGCATTAAAG
>JACQRL010000004.1 GCA_016206485.1 Planctomycetota bacterium
ATAATACAGGGAATCCCGGATTTAGTCCTGGAGACAAATGAATCTTCTGTGATTATAGACATAAAATATATGAGAAGAGCTCCGGCTGCTTCAGCAAAAGAACTGATAAAAAACGGACACGTTCAATTCCTGATTTATCCGCTTTTCTATCCGGTTAAGGGAAAAACATTCTCTTATATCAACGTAAAAACATTTATGGAATATCCGGATATGAATCTGATAGAAAAATCGTATCCGCTGTCATTAAGAAGTAAAAATGACTGGAGAAAGTCCGCCTACGCTTTGATTCCTGACATTTCGAGTAATTCGGAATATTTTGATAAGATTCTGTCAGGCCTCGAATCATCTGAATTCATCATTAAAGACAAGGCTGACATCGGTAGTAAGCCATGCTTTTATTGTGAATACAAAACTGCCTGCCACAGAAATATATACAACACGAGATTTAAATCTGACGGTTTTTTTAACAATCTCATTAAAGATACAGAAGAAGAATCAGGAGAAGACTCCGAATGAGTATAGTAATAGAAGCAAATGCAGGCACAGGGAAAACCTTTGCAATAATCGAAAGCATAGAAAAGGATCTGATCGAAAAAAGAATCCCGCTTGAAAACATCCTTGTTACAACATTCACGATCAAAGCGGCAAATGAGCTCAGACGCCGGCTCGCGGCAAAACTTCTGGAGATGCGGATCAAAGATCCGGAGATGGCGATAAGAGGTCTTAAAACCCTCCCATATGCGCATATAGGAACAATACATTCCTTCTGTTTCCGGCTCCTAAAACAATATCCAAATGAGAGCGGACTATCTCCATTACTCAAAATAGATACAAGCGATAAAATTGACTCAGTAATCGATAATGCTATCGAACAGCACAAAAATGAAATCACCAGGCTGATTTCACAGACAGCATTCGAACCGCACGATGTATGGAGAATATTAAACGAGCTCGTCGAGCAAAACCCTGATATTGCATTAAATAAATCCGAAACTTCAGCCGTACAGCAATTAATCCCAATAGATCCGGAGAAACTGAAAAAAAAATATACCGGTGATATCAACGACAAACAACTGCTGTCATTCCATAAAAGATTTGGGCCATACAACAAAGATCTCAATAATCTGGCTAATTGCAATGACAATGAGATATACAAACTACTAACAATACTCAAACCCATTCAAAAGGAAATATCCGCAATCTTAAGACAAAAAGGATTCCTTACATATTCCACTTTAATTTCTTATGCGAGAGATCTCCTGAAAAAAAATAAAAAAGTCAGGACAATAGAAAAAAATAAATTTACAAAGATATACATGGATGAATTTCAGGACACCGATTCACTGCAATATGAAATCATGTTATATCTTTCAGAAAAACGAAATATGCTTTCCGACAATACATCAGATATCATTACAGAACCTGACAAGCTGTGCGTCGTAGGCGACTGGAAACAGTCTATCTACGGCTTTAGAGGCGCAAACCTGCAAAGCTTTATTAAATTCAAAAAAATACTCCAGGTAAGCGAAGCTGCAATCAAACCCCTCGATAACAACTACAGAAGCTGCAGACATCTCGTTCATTTTACAAATGAGTTCGCGAGGCATAATTTCCCGTTCACGACAATCCCGTCGAAACCGAACGACAATAACTGCTCAAAGTCAAACTGTGTTGAATTATATTCGTACGTAGAAAAAACAAAAAAAGAGGAGCTGCTGATAAATGAATCGATTTTTATCACAAATAAAATAATCGAACTTTCAAAAAAGAGTTCTTTCCGCAATATGGCAGTTCTCCTAAGAAAAACAACAAAAGCGCATATTCTTATCAGGGAACTAAATAACGCGGGAATCCCTTACTGTGTCGAAGGAACAAAATTTCTATATCAGGTCCCGGAAGTGATGGATCTCGTTAACATCCTCCATTATACAGCAGATCCGGACGTTAAAAGTTCATTAGTCGGGCTACTGCGCTCATCCTATCTGCCGCTGAATGATATGCAGGTTATGGAGTATATAAAAAAAAGCGAAATATCTGATAATACACTGAATAAATACCTGAAAAGGTTCATGGACAAAATCAGCGAAATACGAGACAATTTGAATTTCTTAACCCCGCCGGATTTAATGCTCATGCTGTTTCAATTTCTTCCTATATTCGACGCGCTAAGTGATCTTCCGGACAGCGAAACAAAAATACAGTATATACTTTCCATCTACAAACAGTCTTTCAACCATTTAAACAAGTCATGCAGAGATTACATACAAATGCTGGTTGATAATTGCCTCAAAAGTTACGAGGAAGATTCAGAAGTCGCGTCTGATGAGCAATCTGATGCCGTAAGGATCTTAACTATCCACAAATCAAAAGGGCTGGAATTTGATAATGTCATCGTTTCATTGAGCGATTTCGAAGGAAGTAATCCAAGAAATATGAGCGAGCTAAAGATCGATTGGCTCGAAAAGAAAATCGGAGTCAAATGTTCCGGAATATTTAACACAAATTACTACGATCTCAGTACTGATGATAAAGAAGAAACAAAAAGAGAAATATATGTAGCGATGACACGGGCAAAGCAAAAACTTCTGATCACACACTTCGCAACGAACGACAAACTTACCAGATACATTCCGGATGAGTATAAAACAACCGCTCAAATCAATAATAATGATCTTGTAAGAGCAAAATCTGTACATACACATTCAAAAATTAAGCCCATCACCATCAAAACCGAAACTATTCATGGAATCAAACCAACTTACGATACTGCCAATACTATACTTGGTGAAGCAGCGCATTATGTTCTCGAACATGCGAACTTTAACAACATTTCAAGAATAGATCAGCACCTCACGCGTTATTTCAAACTTAACAATCCATACTTTCAGACAACATACCCGGATAAACTTAACGAACTTGCCGAAACGCTTACGAAATTCTTTTCGTCACATACATTCGAATGGGTTAAATCACTGACTCTTCTTGCAAAAGAAAAAACATTTCACTGTTTTATCCTGAATGAGCCAAGAACAATCAGGATAGATCTGCTTCTCCGGGAGAAAAAAAGCATATGGATACTTGATTACAAATTATCCGCATCCATTGCCGAAAAAGAATTAGCTGAGTATAAAAAGCAGCTAAAACAATATTCTCAAGTGATAAAAAAGGTATATAGAAATAAGGTCATTAAAACAGGGGTTATACTGCTCAAATCCTGTAAATTAATCAGACTTTAATAATAAACCCGTGCAGGAAAATGAATCGGTCAGATTGTTGCCTGACATCGGGGAGCTTTTATCAGACAGCGGACCTTTCGCTTCTTTAATAAAAAATTTCAAATCACGTTCCGCGCAGGTAGATATGGCAAAATTGATAGAAACTTCACTGAAGGAAGGCAAGCATCTGATTGTTGAGGCCGGGACAGGGGTAGGCAAGTCGCTGGCATACGCTCTGCCATGCGCTCTATGGCCGCGTAATAACCAGAAAAGCAGGATAGTCATCGCTACTTACACAAAACTTCTTCAGGAGCAGCTCTACAAACATGTCTTACCGGATATCAGGTCTGTTTTAGCAAAGTACGGCATTGATTTCAATTATTCACTTTTGATGGGAAGCGAAAATTATCTTTGCCTTCGCCGCCTTGGTATTTGCCTGAAAAGAATTAAAGAAGGAAACCTCAATGCATCTCATAAAGATATATTAATCAAACTGAGAGACTGGGCGGTTGAAACAAAGAGCGGTCTCAGGCGCGATATTCCGCCTGAAATCAGCGGCGAAATCAGCGATAGCTTATGGCGAAAAATATGCAGAGACCCAAATTCCTGCACATGGAAAACATGCCAAGACGAATACACGTGCCTGTATAAAATTGCCTATAGAAAAGCGAGGAACTCAAACATAGTTGTCACTAATCAATCATATCTGCTTGCAAATGTTCTATTGAACCCTGACAACATTCCCAAGTATGACGCGGTAATCGTGGATGAAGCCCATAATCTGGAAAAAGTCGCTTCTGACCTGCTCGGATTTACTATAACTAAAAACAGCATTGACAATTTACTAACAGACATTTCTGATCTGGCGAAATGTCTCTCTATGCATTTAAAAGGCAAAGACAGATCAAGATGGATAGCAGGAGTTGATCAAAGGGTCAAAGAAGCGCATACAGCTGCCGCACTGTTTTTTGATGAACTGAACAAGAAGCTCCAGTTTGGAAATCACGACCCGGATAAAGAGAGTAATATCAAATATGCCCATGTTAAACTTCCGAACGTAGTGAACAACTTTATGTCCATACCGTTCAACTCAATAGACAAATATCTGCAGCAAGCCATACAAAATTGCGCTGACCCCGATGAAAAGAGCGAGTTTGAAGGAGGGGTAGCAAGGTGCAGAGAGCTGCTCAGCAGAATTACAGAATTCCTGGAATGCAAGAGTGAGCATAATATATACTGGGTTGAGTCTCGACAGACAGGGTCAGAATCTGAAGTTTCGATAAGCGGTTCACCTGTCGAGGTAGCTTCTTACCTTGACACAAAGCTGTTCGGCAGGATCAGGCCTGTTATTCTTACATCTGCCACACTTACAGTTAATAAAAGTTTCGACGTGACAAAATCAAACCTCGGTTTCAGTTATGATAACGAGAAACTGCTCGAATCGACTTACAACTATAAAGAACAGGCCGCTATTTACATAGCGAAAAAGATGCCTGATCCTGTTTATAATTACGAGGCTTTTAAAGAAGGAGCTCTGGATGAATGCAAAAAAATAATCTCGAATGTGCCGGGCGGGGTGTTTGTTCTGTTTACCAGCTGGGAATTGCTCAAACACGCCAAATCGATTCTGACTAAAAAGGCTCTCGGCAAAAATGTTTATGTTCAGGGAGAGAATGGCGCATCAAACATGCAGATTTTGCAAAGATTCAAAAGATCAGGAAACGGAGTACTGCTGGGCACCGATACATTTTGGCAGGGAATAGATGTTCCCGGCAAAGAGCTGGTATGTGTAATAATTACCCGGCTCCCTTTCAACCCGCATAATACGCCCCTGGAACAAGCAAGAAAGGAATTCCTAGAATCGAATGAGAAAAGTTATTTTTCCGACTATTCATTACCGCGAGCCGTCATCAAATTTAGACAAGGGTTCGGCAGGTTGATAAGAAATGAAAAAGACTATGGCGTAGTCTGCATCCTTGATCCACGGATTAAAACGAAGCGATATGGCAATACGTTCCTTAATTCTATCCCGAAATGCGCAGACATAGAAAATTTATCAGAACTAAAAGCTTTCTACAACCGTCGCGCCTAGGATTTCCTGAGCAGTTTTCGGCTCCCGAAAACTTTTTCTCTCAGATATCGCAATCTGTTCCAAAACTCGCCCTCAAACCTTCGAAGCCGACTTATATAACTTTCATCCCGCTCAACCTTAATCAGAACACCTGAGTCGAATCGGTAGCTCCAATAGTCTATATGTGAATAACCTGTCACTGCCAAAATATGCTGGAGTTGCGGATAATATTTTTCGGGAACATTGCCCGCGACAGCGGCTGAATGGTCAACAGCTCCCGGGCACTTAATCTCGACTACCCTCCCATGACTAAAGTTGATCCCATCAAGACTTGCCTTCATCCATCTATCTGGGTTGGATTCTAAACAAACCGGTTCGACATCAACTCCGGCACGTTTTTGGTATGATTTTCTTGCCTCAGCTTCCATTCGTTTACCGCGCAACATCGCAGTGTTTGGAGCGCGACCCGGTAAAATACCTGCCTTGATTCGAATGAGTTCTGCTGCTGTCGTCCAAGGTGAAACGCCCATAATGATCGGAGCATCTGAGGCGCCGATACCTCCACATCGCCACTTTAACCAGCTTTCGGTATTTTGGATTACATTACAGATTACAAAACTCTCCCCACCTCTCGCCATCCACTCAATCGTATTACTTTAATACGTCTGGCAAGAAATAAAACCTGACCAAAGCAGTCTTTGTAGAAAACAAGTCGTGAAAACGCAGAAAAAGCGAAATCACGAAGGATTTTTCGCGTCTTTCCACAAAATTTCGCGATTTCATGTTTCTATTCCCACAGTCATATGAGGATCTCAACAAAACCTTTATGAGTCAGTTAAAAATCAGGCGTGTTCAAACATGGGTTATACTGCTCAAATCCTTCAAATTGATGGAGTTTTAGCATCAATTCTGCAAATCCGATACCCTTGAGACTCAATCTACACTTATCTAAAATTATCTCATCTATGAAAAGGGTAGTGATTTTTACTTTGCTCACAATTCTCACAAACTGCGCAAATTACACGATAACATCCGTTTCCAGCAGTAATCCATCGGATAAAATTGAGAAGTTTACCGTGATTTGGCTGCCATTCGACCTGAAAGAACAGAGAACCATTGACGCAGAATTCGCCAAACATTTTGCAGATACATATGTACCGCTTTACAATCTATACAATCCGTTAAAACCATGGGCAAAGGATGAATTCAAAAAGGAGGCGGAAAACAATAAGGTCGATTCTATACTCGTAATAAGCGATCCTTTTATCATGAAAGAGCTTCCCAGAAACACGAATGAACTGCTTGAAAAAATTAAAGAATTCGAACTGGGAAACAATGTTTCACTGTTCAACCATGATCTTTATCTTTCATATCTTTATACCCTCAAAGGCAACAACATTACCTGTCTGATACAACTAAACAAGGCTTACTTCACTGAAGAGGACAACTTTTCTGAAATGGCAAGATTAATATATACCGAAATGGAGAAAAACAAATTTATCAGCCCGAGACAAGCAATGGCAAAAAAACAAGACACATTAAATAAATAAGAGATGTTTAACAAAATTGCGTAAAGGAAACAGAAATCAGGAATCAGAAATAATGTAGATGGAATATAGAATTTGGAATACGGGGTGGGAAGATAAGTATGTCGATTTCGCGACAGAT
>JACQRL010000212.1 GCA_016206485.1 Planctomycetota bacterium
ATCAATTCTTTAATTTTTCTATTTATCTTCATAAAACTAACAAGGAGCTATATTAAGTTCAATCGAAGTAGACATTGTATGGCATATAAACGCACGCCTGACAAAATATCCTTTGACTGAACTTGGTCTCAGCGTTTTAACATATTCCAACAAAATATTGATATTTTCAACCATTTTGTTTTTATCGAAATCAAATTTCCCAACCGGGACGTGAAGATTTCCATTTTTATCATTCTTAAATTCAATCCTTCCTTTCTTAAATTCTTTTACTGCATATGCGATATCTTCGGTCAAAGTACCGTTTTTCGGTGTCGGCATCAAACCTCTCGGTCCAAGAACTTTCCCAAGCTTAGAAATGACTTTCATCGATCTTGGTATCGCAAGAGCTATATCAAACCCAAGCCAGCCTTTTGATATCTTCTCTGCAAAATCATCAAGACCTACAAAGTCAGCACCATTCTTCTTTGCCAAATCAGCTTCTTCACCATCCGCAAAAACTAAAACTTTCCTTTCTTTTCCGATACCGTGTGGCAATGAACAAGAACCCCTGACATTCTGATCTCCCTTCTGAGTATCAATATTCAACCAGAAATGAAGTTCAACCGTAGGATTAAATTTCGTGCTGGACAACTTCTTAAGTATATCTACAGCATTTTCAACTGAGTATGTCTTTGATTTATCAAACAGCGAAATATCCTTCTTGTATCTCTTACTTCTTCCCTTGATTAGATTCACTTCAGAACTCATATTTTACTCTATTAAAATCCCCATATTCCTTGCTGTTCCACTAATGATCTTTTTAGCTACTTCTACATCATCAGTGTTAAGATCAGCCATTTTTGTCTTCGCAATTTCTTCCAACTTTTGCTTGGTGAGTTTACCAACTTTTTGTACTTTTGAGCTGCCTGATCCTTTTACAACCCCGGAAGCCTGTTTCAGCAAGAAGGATGTTAAAGGAGTCTTAATAACAATGCTGTATGTTCTGTCTTTGTAGAGATGGACCTCACATCTGAGCTTTATTCCGGTATTCTTTTTCGTCATATCGTTGAATCTTTTACAAAACTCACCGGGCTGAATAGCATGCTGACCAAGCGTCGGTCCTATCGGAGGAGCAGGGGTAGCCTGACCTCCAACTAAGATCATTTTTATAATCGCTTTTAATTCTTTTTTTGCTGCCATATACTATACCTTCTCAAGTTGCCAATATTCCAACTCAACATTTGTCGGCCTTCCAAACACAACCATGGAAACCTTTACCATTCCCTTCTTAATATTTAATTCTTCTACTGATCCTTCAAAACTTTCAAAAGGACCACCCTTAACCCTGACAGTATCACCTTTTTGGAAGGTCACGTTCAAAGTAGGTTCTTTATCAGACTTTTGTATAAGATTAAATACTTTACTGACATCGATTTCGGATAACGGCATCGGTTTATCCATTCCCATAAACAGCCCCAACCCTTCTGTTTGCCTGATGTTGTACCATACATCATCTGTAAGCTTCATTCTGATGAAAATATATCCGGGGTATAATTTTTTTTCTATAAGAGTTCTTTTCCCTCCTTTAATTTCAGTGACTTTCTCCTGCGGTATTACGACACTGTCAATTTCACTCATTTTGCTCTTCAATGCGTTCAGAAGTCTTTCTGCTTTCTCTTCCCGTCCAGACTGAACTCTTAATACATACCATCTTAGCTCATTGGAAACATCAGACGACTTGTCCCCGGAGCTTTGATTCACCTTTTCTTCTTCAATCATATCCACTCTAAAAACCAATCTTACCGCCTACTAAGTTTGAGGTTGCATCCATGATTTTGGACAAACCCATATCAACAAAAATAAGGTAAAAAACCATAAAAATCACCATAATGACAATAGCAACCGATGCAGATAAATATTCCTTGCGACTCGGCCAGGATACTTTCTTAAGTTCGCTTTCAGTTTCAATTATAAAGTCTGCAATTTTAGGCTTATTAGAGAGAATCGAACCAATAAAACCAACTCCGATAAAAACTGCAACCGCTATTACGAGCATTAAATCCAAGGCCACATGAACTCCTAAAAAAACCTGTGACCACATAGGGTTGTATAACGAACTGGCACTCGAAGGAATATCGTAAATCATTGAACAAAAAAACAGATCTAAAAAAAGATATGCAATGAATATACCATTCCTTAGCAGTTTTCCCTCGCCTTTTCTATAAAAATTTGGTAACATTGAAGCTTACAATTCTAAATGCCCTCGCTAATAAATTCAAGTAATTTCCAACGAAAATAACCAAATAAGCCTATTTAATAAGGATTTAATGTCACCAATTTTCACTAATAAGTGCTGAAAAAATAGGGTCCTATACACAGTTTAAATTAAGCGACGTTTCGCGATTTCCTCCACAGAT
>JACQRL010000213.1 GCA_016206485.1 Planctomycetota bacterium
ACACTCAATCGGGCCCGACCAGGTAGACCGCCTGGTTAATTACCTGCGTGACTTTTCCAGGGACAATCCTCATGGCAAGCCCATGGTGCTCTCCTTCAACTCCTGGGCTAACGACCCCTGGGAGGCTGAACTGCGGGCCAGGCTTCAGGTGGAACTGCCACAGAAGGGTGTGCCGGTCTATAGCTCACTGGACAGCGCCAGCCGTGCCCTGGCCAGGCTCTTCGAATATCACCGCTTTCAGAAGGAAGCAACCGCCAACCAGCAGCCAGGAAGCCCTGCCTGCTAAAAAGGATGGCTCACCGAATGGGTTGAAAGACAGAACTTTTAGAGCGGTGTTTGAGATGGCCATTAACCAACTATACAATGCGACAAGAATGGTTTTATGACGGAAGGCTTTATAGAATATTAATTTTTGAAAGTTGTGTTGCAGTAAGGATGAGCTAACTGTGCATTATCTAAAGAACCGGTTCCCCCTTCTTCTTTGCGAACTATATGGTCAATGGAAATAGCGTTTTTATGAATGTATCCTCCGCATATGCTACATCTTAGAGCTGTTTTAATTGCATCTCTGATAAAAGCCGCAGATTTGGTTTCTTTTGAAAAATCCTGGCCAGTAATATCCGCTTCTTCAACAGCTTGTGTCAAATAGTTGAACTTGACGTCTTTGATAACTTGATTAACAGCTTGGTCAATGTTTTTCTCATCTAGTAGTTTCTCAATCGACCTCAAGTAGAAGTCTTTGATATAAGGATAGCTTGCCGTTGCACTTCTATGCTTGCGAACGATTTGTTGTATTAGATAATCATATTTAAGTAGTAAACTCTCGAATTTATCACGCGCTTTGGTGAATTTGTCAAAATATTTTAGTTTTTCGAAGTCAAGTATCAATGCTGTGAGTGCGAAAAAAGATGCTGGTTTATGACGACCATTAGGCGCATAAAAATAGATAATTGGGTGTAATCCTAAAGAACCAGGGTGATTACTATTAATTCTCTGAGCCACATTCTTACATCTAGTTAAAAATTGAATAGTCTCTTTACCATCTTGATCTGGATGTAGACCATCACTAACGTTATTTACGATGTTAATGAAATCCAACACCAAAGGCAGGCTCTGAGCAGCATAGGCTTTTCCGCCTATAGGTAGGTCAAGGGTTTTTATTGGGCTATCTAATTCTGGATTAAAAAGAAGTTTGTTAATTTCTTTAGCTATTTCTTCAATGCTCAACTGATTTTCTTCAGAGAAAGCAGACCAGTATTTGTGGCCTTTGCCACTTCGTATAATAGCTCTTGCAGCTATAGCATTGGGTTGTTTCCGTGCTTGTAGTACCCTAAGCTCAGTGGGATTAATTGGAGAGGCTTGTTGATTGATCTTGAAGTAGGAGGCTTCTGCCTTAGACGAATCCCCTTGAACCCATTGGAGTTGGATAGCTAAAGCTCCTAAACTCTTAGCTCTTTCAACAATCTCCGGTTTAACTTTGTCAGGGTAGCTGGTTGCAAGTTCATAATCCTTGAACAAACCAACCCTTTTCCTTATTTGATTTCTCATGCGTTCAGCAATTTCGATTTGCTCATCTGGGATGATACCATCATAAAACTTCTTTGATATATCTCCGTCTCCATAGTCATTGTTGATCCAGGCACTTAATGCGCTTAACCTATGAGACCCATCTATTACAAAGATGAAACCACTTGCACTTCTCCACAAGATAACAGCTGGTATTAGATCACCTTCCAAATAGCTTTGGATAAAATCGCAAATCTTGTTGGTATCCCACTCGTTGGTTTCTCGCTGGAAGTCGGGTTTCCTAAGAGCAGAAAAGAAGAAATCCTTCTCCTTGAGGTCATTGATCGATATCATACTTCTCGCGACCATGCCGTGAGTTGGTTCTTTAACCTCAAAGTCTTCCCGTGGGATAAGTGCGTCTAAATTAACTTTAGCCATCTTAACCCTCCTGTTAAAGGGTCTCATCTACAATAATGGTTCCGTCTATTGATAAATTTGGCTCCCCGACTAGGACTCGAACCTAGAACCTAGCGGTTAACAGCCGCCCGCTCTACCATTGAGCTATCGGGGAACGCCACAACCTTTC
>JACQRL010000214.1 GCA_016206485.1 Planctomycetota bacterium
CCGTAACATACGTGTGTAAGAAAGTATGATTTTAGTCCGTAGGTTACTGTTCCTAATGCCTGGAGTGCCCACTCAACTTCATCTGGCCTGGTTGAGATGGCAGGTTCATCAATTTGAATGATTTTTGCTCCAGCTTTTATAAGTGCCTCAACCTCTTTTCGTATGATTTCTGCTATGGCGAATGTGGCCTCTTTTCTGTCCCGGTAGAATTCCAGGAATGACCAATCCATAATTGTGTATGGACCTGTGAGCATACCCTTTACTGGTTTTGAGCAGTTCTTTTGGGCGAATTCCCAGTGTTTTACGGTAATGGGTTCTATAAATCTCAGCCTATTTTTTATTATTGGCTTGTGATAATACCGGTTTCCATATGACCTGACAAGTCCGCTTATTGCAAATCCCTCGATGTTTTCAGCGAAATATTCTACCATGTCGCCGCGGTACTGTTCACCGTCAACTGCGACATCAATATCCAGTTCTTCCTGTTTTTTCAGCCAAAACAAGGTTGCATCGCTTTCAATTTTATTGAGATCTTTCAGGCTGATTTTCCCCTTTTTATAAAGTGTGCGTGCTCGTTGAAGCTCAGGAGGTTTTGGAAAACTTCCTACGCTGGTTGTAGGGAGGACAGGCAATATTATTCCTAATTCTTTAGTTTTCATTTTAATTTTGACTTTAAATCAGACAGAATTTTCAGTTTAGAAATTGCATTCGATCTTGGCAGATATTCCAGTGATGCAGAAGGTGATAAAATGAGTTCACCACGATTGTAATCGTTTAAAAATATTTTGAGTTGATTTGCAAGCTCATCAGCATCTTCTAAAGCCGTATTTCTTGCATCCACTATTCCCAACTGTAGAGATTTTGATATATTGTGTGTTTTAAGTCTATTAAAGAAATTCGGTGAATAGGTTGTGTCTATACCCACTATATCTACAGGAAGGTTATTTAAAAAACCAGCTATATTGAGACCGTCAACAAAATATACAGAAAGAATAGTTTTTGTATTAGCGGACTTTGTTATTTTTTCATACATCTTATTTATCAATGACTGATTGAGATCTGTTATTGCTATTTGTGGATCATCGATTTGAAGATAATCTACGCCTGCATTCTTTACTTCATTTGCAAGTATGTTTGTTATGTTTTCAAGCACTTTGTCGGCGGTAAGATCCTTGTCTTTTCTTAGTGATAACTCCGTAAGTGTTACCGGTCCAGTTATTACACCCTTAGTTTGTTTTTTTGTTATCGAGCGTAACAATGAGATTTCCTCTTCTAGCTCTGTACCGTTAGCTGATGGTGAGTCTTCTATAATTGGTTGGCGGTAATAGAAATTAGTATCAAAAAATCTTATTAATCCGTTGATTTTCACGCCATTTGTTTTCTTCAGGAGATGACTGACCGGGTCATACCATTTGATTAAGCCATCTGTTACGATATCCAGGTATTCTTCTTCGATTGAGACAATCTCTTTAATAACTTCATTTTCTGTATTATGCAGATCAGCATCGGTGATTTCTTTCTTTTCCCATTTTTGTATTTCGAAACGAAGCTTTTGTTCGGAAGCGATATCTCCGATCCTTGGAAACCCGGAATGTATGGCTGTCAGCAGCTTAACCATGGCAACAAAGCATATAAAAGTTTATTAGACTACAAAGAAATAGAAAGCGATGTTTAAATTGGTGGAGATTATTTAAGGCCTGTTTCTTCTCCCTGCCAGATTATAAGTGCGGAATTATTTTCAGTGTTGATGAGTTCAGCTTTATATGCCTTTATATTTGTCGCAACAGGGACTGAATCGATTCTTAATATTTTATAGTCGCCTGTAGATGGATCTAAAACAGGTTTTCCATGGTCATCAAACTGGAATACAGGGATAGTAAAGTAAATTACTTTATCAGATTCTGATATTCGTTCGAGCCTGAAGTTTTCTACTGGTATTTGAGAGTTTAGTTCAAGTGAAAGGAATTTCGTTTCTTTTGAATTCACATCTTTTAAAGAGAAGGTTGCTTTTTTTGTTTTCTCATCGTAATTGATCAGTTTCAATGTTTTACCCTTGATTTCTTTTTGTATTATTGCGCTTTTAACTCTTTGTTGTTTACCGTTCTCATTCTTATAGCCTTCGAATTGATATTCTCTGATACCAGGGTCAGTATCATAGTCAGTGAAGGATGGTTCTGTAAGGTATGGAGAAATCTCTATCCATTCACCGCCATTTTTCCTTTTGAAAACCTTGTAGAAGTCAAAGTTAGATTCAAATTTTGCGGCTATCAGGGTAAAGTCGCTGTTTTGGTATGCAGCGATCTTATTGCGCTCAGCTATCTGCTTGATTCCCTGATGAGTGAGCAGTATATCTTTGGTGCTTATCTGCTGGTCGGCTGCTTTCAGGACGTCGCTTTGAGTGGAGATAGCATTATTTAAGTGCTTTATTGTATTGTTAGCATCATAGAGCTGAATAACGAGATATGCAATTGCAGTACAGGCTACTGAAAATGGGATTGCTGTTATAAGTTGTTTTTTGGATGGGAGAATCTTTCTTAAAGTTATCAGAAAAGTGGCTGCTTTTACAGTGTTCCTTGCTTTGATTTTTCTTATGACATTTTCAGTCAGCTGATTTCCAAATATTTCATATTTAAGTGAATGCACTATTAAATTATCATTTGCAACAAACTGGTCATATAGGCCTTTGCATTTCTTACACTCTTTTAAGTGTGGCTCAAGCTGATCCCGCTCTTTCTGAGTTACTTCATTATCAATGTAGCGAGAAATTAATTGTCCCAGATCGTGATCCATATTATGTTCCCTCCCAATAAAGGTCTTCCAATTTTTCTTTTAGCAGTAGCCTGGCTCTGTAGAGTCTTGATTCAACAGTTGCCGCGGGTATGCCAAGAAATTCGCTGATTTCGCTGTAGCTCATATCTCTTAAATGTTTTAGAATAATTATTTGCTGATAAATAGAGGGAAGCATGGCGATGATATTCAGAATTTTTTCTTTCAATTCATCGGATTCAAAAGATCCTATCGGTTCCCTTGTTGAAGAGTCTTCAAGGTCGATGGTTTCATCCGGAATTTGATAGATTGATGAGGTCTTTAAGTGTACTTTGCGCAGTGCATCCAGGCAAGTGCTTCTGACTACTCTGTACAACCAGCTTTTAAATTTTGCTCTGTCTTTAAGGTGCTTGAGATTGTTGTAAAGTTTTACGAAAACTTCCTGTGCGATGTCATTTGCATGATGGATATCTTTTAAGATGTTGTATGCAATGCACACGACGTATGTTGAATATCTTTGTACCAGTCTTTCAAATGCTACTTCATCTCCATTAAGAAAATTATCTATTAATTCTTTGTCACTGATTTCAAAGAGGTTTTGTTCTTCTTTATTCATAAGAAACAACCCAAACATAAAAAATAGACGCAAAATGTTGTGAAAATTGCTTCAAAAATGGAAAGATTCGCAGTGCCTTGGTGAATCATCATAATATTACTCACTAACCTCACTTGTGTTTCGTATGATATATCGGATGGTATGTATGATTGGAGTCATATGGTATTATGTATTCTAAATATGTAGTTGGCATTGTTCAATGAAAGTAGACCAGGAGTTTCTTGATAGGCTTTTAAACAGAGATAATCAGGCATATCATGAGCTTATTTCCGGCCTTGAAAAACCATTAATTAACTTTATTTACCGTTACGTTAACAATTTAAATATTGCTGAAGACATATTTCAGGAGACATTTGTAAGGTTTCTCAGGGCATTGCC
>JACQRL010000215.1 GCA_016206485.1 Planctomycetota bacterium
CTTCAGTTTAATAAAAATCAAAAATGTAGTGGCACAAACGAAAAGTGTGCCCGTAACTTAATGTAATTAAAGAACTTTTATTTTTCAGGTGTCAAAGTCGGGAATAAAGAATACTTTTCTCCACATCTAAATAATCAATGAGTGAAAAACTTCCGAGTCCCTGTGCAACCTTCTCATTCTGGAATATTAATTCCTCGCTAACTTCAGGACTCATACTCGTCCACATTGTATCCGGTAACGTCAAAGCATGTGGACTATCTAATGCAACCTCTGGCTTGCCTCCAAAGCTTACCGGAGATTCACTCGGTACTACATACTTTGTCTTATACTGAATCTCTGCTCGCGCATATCCTCGATGTGTCCCATATAAACTCCGTCTATATACATCAGTAGGACTCTTGAGCACTCTTCCATTTGTCCCATTATCAATAATCGGAAAGCTATATTCCACCCCTTCAAGATCATAGATAACTTCTCCTCCTGTGACGTTCCCTGGTATCTCACCTCCCGCATAGTGTATTCGCGAATTACCAATATCTTTAGGATTCCCTTCCTGCCGTTCACTCGTATAGCTTAATCCTCCCACTCCAAAATGCACATCCCAATTTGGCATGCCTACACATACGCCTCCGCGTACACAAAAATAATCTGGATCCTCGAGTTCTTCTACGGCATACCCTCCTCCTGAAGTATCATTGTAAGTATTTTTCTGTTGCCCAAGATCAATGGTATAAGTACCCTTATTTACCATGCTCTCAACCGGATACGCTATAGAGAGTGACCCCAGCGTCGATACCTCTATACGAAAATAACTCCCGACTTTGACACCTGATTAGGGTTAAAACAGTTCAAGTCTAGTAACTACGCGGGGTGATTTTTGAAAAGCCCAAAAGTGTAGTGAACAAAATACTATATAATAGAATAATTTAGGTGACAATAATAATTTATGTAGTATAAATATAGGTATGTTTATAAAAGTAACAAAGAATTCTAGCGGTCAGTCGTATTACCATTTAGTAGAAAGCTACAGAGATAAAGGTAAAGTAAAACATCGCACGTTATTGTCTTTAGGGAAATCAGGAGAAGATCGTCTTGATGAGCTAACAGCGGCAATAGCTAAACATAAAGAAATATTTGATACCGTCCAATTAGCAAAAAACATATCAGTAGAAAACACGTATATTTTAGGGCCATTGTTAGTTTTGGAACGGTTATTTGAAAAAGGAGGAGTTAACGCTGTTTTAGAGGGAGCAGCGGGAGGACATCCGAAGCTTGGATTTAATCTGCGTAATTTAATTTTTACCATGGCAGTAATGCGATTTATAAGACCTGGATCAAAACTTAAAGTGTATGAAGAGTGGCAGAAGAAATTATATCCAGAGATGATTGAAAAAGATATTGGACTTCATCAGCTGTACCGCGCGCTTGATATTTTAGCTTTGCATAAAGAAGGCATAGAGAAGGGTTTATATTGGCATGGTCGTGATTTATTGAATAGTATAGTTGATGTTATTTTATATGATTTAACAACACTGAGATTCGAGAGTACACGAACTGATTTAGGAAAGCTTCGCCAATTTGGATATAGCAAAGAGAGGCGTAGTGATTGTACACAAGTTGTTTTAGGGTTATTGGTTACACCCGATGGAGTGCCGATTGGATTTGAAGTTTATCCAGGTAACACATTTGAAGGGAAGACAATCAGTGATATTGCCAATAAGCTTCGTGAGAAATATTATATTCGGAGATTTATTTTTGTAGGAGATCGCGGATTGTTTTCAAAGAAAAATCTTGATGATCTGAGGAGCAAAGATGCGCAGGGAGAATTTATTGTAGGAATAAAACTGGGTGTATTTAAAGAACGACATAATGAGTTTTATGATATCAATAGATACACATGGATAAACGGAGATGTGGCGTGTTATGAAACAACACATGAAGGAGATCGGTGTATTATCACGTGGTCGAGAGCGAGAGCAGAACGAGACCGAAAAGCCAGGGAAGAAATACTTGATAAAATTCGCAAGAAACTTTCAAGAAAAAAAATAACAGCGAAAGAATTTATTACGAATAAGACCTATCAAAGATATGTGGTAGGTTTAGAAGATCAGAAGAAATTTGAGCTCAATGAAAAAGCAATTACCGAAGATGCTACACGTGATGGATATTTTGGGGTAGTTACAAACGTAGCAGAAATGAAGGCGCAGGAGATAGTTGAGAATTATAAGACTCTATGGATTATTGAAGATGCATTTGGAGAGCTTAAAGGAAACCTGAGAGCACGCCCTATTTTTCATTGGACAGATAAGCGAATCGTAGGACACTTAACCCTCTGTTTTATTGCTTATTACTGTGAAGCTCTTATGACAAAAGCTCTTCGCGAGAAAGGTTTCATACTTGAAAGTCCAGCAATTGATGATGAGATCATTAAATCTCGTCCTTTGACGGTAGTTGAATCTATGAGAGAATTGCAGGAAGTTAGAGCAATCCCCGTAAATGTGCGTTCATCTACAATTTGGGTACGTACCGATATTTCAGGTAATGCATATAAACTTTTTTCTGCAATTGGATTAAAAATTCCACCCAAAGTCCTTCAGTTTAATAAAAATCAAAAATGTAGTGGCACAAACGAAAAGTGTGCCCGTAACTTAATGTAATTAAAGAACTTTTATTTTTCAGGTGTCAAAGTCGGGATTGACTACCTCAAATTTATCTAATTTGACTTTAACTATCACATCTCCTTTTTCACCTCCACACCATGGCATAGCCTGAACCGATGAACCATAATGAGTTTCCCTTTCAGCTAGATTCGGTGTATCTTTCCAATAATAACACGCAAGATCAGCGGTAAAATCATTTCCTTCTAGATCCTTAGAAACAATAAGAGATCCATGGGTTGGCTGAGCGTTTTGGCATATTTCAAGAGCCCTTGTACAGCAGACCTTCTTTTCTTCTTCTGTACCTTTTTGACATTGCGGATCATATGTGGAAATTCTAAAGCCCGGTGAAGTTGGATCGGAGCCACTTTTTTCACCATATGAACAATGATCATCTGATAGTTCCCCTCGAGGAGTTATATCAAATTCAAATTTTCCTAACATTGAACATCGATGGGATCCAATACAGGTATCTGTCTCCATCTTTGATTTGTCAGTACTTATAGCAGGTTCTAGGCATTTATCCCATTCTAATTTATTAACAAAGTTCTCGTAATGAGGTTTATCAAACAAATTAAATGCATACATCCACGTCAGTTTCTGCAAACCTGCATAATTTGTACAGCCAGCAAGAGGGCAGTTATAAGATATGTGTTCCCCATGTAGGTAGACATCTTCAAGATCTTGCTGAATATTAAAAGCATCCCACCAATTATTAGGGTGACTATACACACTATTCATACTTACTAAACCACCAAATAGGTCAGCAAAATCTTCAAACGGCCTACCGTTGTATTTGATTCCTCTAATTAAATAGTATTTTTCCTGACATGCATAAATACTTGTTGGAGCACCAAGATAATAGATCTCATTCCATTTGGCTTGTATTATCTCCCTCTCATCCGTAATTGCATGCGCAAACTCATGTATGGTGGTAAATATCAACTTGGCTCTGATATTAGAGTACGATACGCATATAGTGATAACTCCATCCTTGTAAAATCC
>JACQRL010000216.1 GCA_016206485.1 Planctomycetota bacterium
ATCTGTGGAGGAAATCGCGAAACGTCGCCTATATTCTACATTACTGTATTCTGTAGTTTATATGTTGTATCGCTTTAGCTTTCTATAAAGTGTCGGTTCGCTTATTTTAAGGATTCTGCATACCTTTCTTTTATTGCCTTTTTCAGAGACCAGAAGCCTCTCAATATGCATTTTTTCCAGTTCCTCCAGTGACAAATGTAATGGATATGAAGGATTAGCTTCTGGGTCTGCATTGCCCGGATGAAGTTGATTCAAATCTTCAATATCTTCTTCCCCTAGCAGTAAAATTCTTTCAACAACATTTCTGAGCTCCCTTACGTTTCCCGGCCAATGATATTTCTCAAATGATGACAAAAGTTTTTCAGATAATACTTTTTTGACACCTGTTTCTTGGGATAATATCTTCATAAAGTATCCTGCAAGTATCCTGATATCTTCAACTCTTTCTCTTAGAGCTGGAAGAGTTATAGCAACCACATTTAATCTGTAATATAAGTCTTTGCGGAATCTCCCTTCTTTTACCTCTTCCTTCAGATTTTTATTCGTCGCCGTTACCAATCTTATATAAGTTTTTAAAACACGTTCTCCTCCAACTCTCATGAATTCTCCAGATTCAAGAACTCTTAAAAGCTTTGCCTGCGCCTGCAAACTCAGATCAGCCACTTCATCCATAAAAATTGTCCCGCTGTTTGCAATCTCAAAGTATCCATACTTTGTCCTGTCAGCTCCGGTAAATGCGCCCTTTTCATGGCCGAATAACTCACTTTCAATCAGTGAATCTGGAAAGCATGAGCAGTTCATCGGAATATACGGCGAACCAGATCTGGAGCTTTTCAGATGGATTGTGCGGGCTATAAGCTCCTTGCCTGTGCCTGTCTCGCCAAGAATCAAAACAGGAAGATCGCATGCAGATGCCTTCTCTAACAGTACAACAATTTTTTTCATTGCATCACTTTCAGATACAATATTGGGAAATTTCGCTCTGGATTCGACAAGACCTTGTATAGCAAGCTCCTGTCTTTTCAGCTCAATTTTCCCAAGCGCTTTGTCTATTGAAATAAAAAGCACTTTGAAATCGATCGGCTTGACAACATAATCAACCGCTCCGCCTCTGATAGCCTTTAATGCATCATCAATTTTTGTATCAGCAGTTACCATGATTATTTCTAGAAGCGCGGATGAATTTCTTACATCCTGCAGTACATCAAGCCCGCTCCTGCCGGGAAGATTGATATCCAAAAGCACTATATCGAAAGATTTTCTGGAAAGAAGGCGGAGCGCTTCATCAGCACATAATGCTATATCTACAGTATGGTCCTTCTCCTCTAATCTGAACTTGATAATATTGGCTATATTCTTTTCATCTTCGACTATTAATATCTTTCCTCGTACTGCCATTAGAAATGGGTATATATACGGTAACCCCCTAGACAAGTACAAAAAACACTTATAAATACAGTTTTATCAGCTAAAAGACACTTTAAACTTACTTTATAACCTGAACCAACAACTATTTTAAAGGCAATTTCGTTTCACAATATATATTTATGTATAATACCTTTTTAAAACATGGATTGCCTTTTGTGAAAAAACCTATACTTATGAGTCCATTTCTAGTGACACTACTGATATGTATTTCATGCCAAACACAAAACATTTCTAATAATTTAAATAATAATAGCTTAATTCCATACACTAATGTTCTAAGAGAATCCGCAGCTACTTACCTTAAATCAAGATTTCACACATTTACTGTTTCGTATCCGGACAGCTTCTATGACTTTCCAAATGACTCAACAATTGAAATCGGGTCAGGCGCAGGCCACTCGAACTTGTTAAGGTGGTATAAATTTGAGCCAGACGGCGATACAATAAAAATTTTATCGATATTGTTTACATATAATCCAAAAATCAAGGGAAATAAATTTCCGCCCGATGAAGTCTCTATCAAATGCACTCAGGGAATAATTTCTTTATCAAAATATTGTGAATTTAAGCAGCTGATCGCCTTTATACAATCAGCAAAAATCGTTAAATCCATCAAAACTGAAAAGCATATCGATCCTGTCACAGGAAAAGTAAAAATGGGTGCTACAACCTGGACAACTTCAGCAAATTTTTGGTCAAACATCCAAGTTTTAAACAAGGATGGAAATGAAATATTATCTGATAACTTCTCCGGATATGAGGGCAGTCGAACTGAACCGGAATATGCGAAAAGCAATGCGTGCATCAAAGCGGCCAACGATTTTCTGAGAGATATAAAACTGATTGAATGTAACCTTAAAGATAAAGATAAGATCTGGGCAACCTCAAAATTCAAAAGAGATTACACTAAATTTCTTCTTGGTAAAGATTACTGGTGGATATTCCAGAGATACATATTAATGTCTGGAATTGCCTGTAACATACAAATTCTCCCTATGCTCAAAACCATTCTTCTACAGTGTGAAAATAACGATCCTGCAGTATCAAAAATGAAAGATAACATTTCATACTACGCAATCAATGCTACCACAAGACTTACAGGTAAAGATGTAAGAATTCCTCCAATAGAAAATATGGATATTCCTGTCGTAAGAAAGCTTGTACTTGACCAGCTCGAAGAGCTTACAAAGTAATATTTCCGCAGTACTATCTCTAACCTTTTTCTAAAGATTAGCGTATTAACAGGTATGAACCTTATTAACGGAGGATATATGAAACAAATAACTTTACTGATTCCGGTGGTACTAACATCAATACTGCCCTGTATCAATGACACCCTTCTTGTAAATCAGGATCCGACAAAAGATGAATTAAAGTTTAGTTTCCAGGATACTGAATTTAAACTGCCACTTCACATTTATTTACCTGAGAAAAAATCAGACCAGAAAGATGAAAAGAAATTCTCATTAATTCTCTGTTATCCATATTTTCCCGGTACATCGAATGAAATATCTGCAATGCATAAGTCATACTGGGGCGAAGAGGCAAAAAAACGCGGGATAGCTGTTATCTATGTCGAAGTAGGGCAACAATATTATGTGAGAATCGCTACTCTTGTCACAATGCAAAACCCGGCAGCAATTGAAACATTAATTGAACATAGTCTTAAGCACATATTAAAAAAATATCCCATCGACGACAAAAAAATCATTATCACCGGCGCATCTATGGGAGGGCAAATTTCCTTTACAGCATACAATCTTTTTCCGAATAAATTTGCCGCATGCATTCCGATGCCGGGACAATGTTCAGGTGAGATTTCCAAGAAGCTGAAAAATAAGCATATATTTATGATTCGAGGAGAAAATGAAAATGTTCAGACTTCTGCGCTTATGGATCAGCAGGCAAAAGAGCTTAAGGAAATAGGGGCAAAAGTGAAATACGAAATTATAAAAGGACAGCCTCATATCATTCAAATTGACCAGAAAATACTTTTTGAATGGATAGATCCGATAATAAGCAAACCTGTACTTTCCAATCCTAAAGAAGGGAAATGCCTTCTCTGCAATAAGCAAATCGATGAAAATCATATCCGTGAACACAACAACAGCAAATATGGCTTTTGCTCTCAAAAGTGCGCGGAAGTATTCGTTAAAAATCCGGATAAACACATAAAACCAAGCAAAAAAAGCTAAGCAACCAGAATTAAGTTTCTTCACACCTGCTGGTTGGAGCTGTAAGGATATTTACCTTCAGCTGCTTAGCTCTTATACAGAAAAATCAAACAACACTAAACGCACTAGAATAAATCCTGCTGATATATCTATGAAAAGGAAATTCAAAGTCGCAATTTTTTTGTTCTTTTCGGGTTTTTATCTGCTGTCATCTGTTATTTTTAGTGGTTCTGGAGAATATTATACGTTGAATACAACAGATGTGACACCAACATTTCACACGATTAAGTTCGATTCAGACAGTGATACCTATTATATGAATTTTAATCCATCAGCGAATACTTACAACCCATGGCTAGGAATAATCAGACTTGCCAAGTATCAGCTAGACAAGGCACATACATCTCAAGAATGCAGAGCTTGCCATAATTATGGCTGGGCTGGAACTTATTTAAACACAAGTATAAACCTCCCGGATTAACTAACATTTACTCATGCTACTTGCTCACATAGGTGCGCAATCGACATAACAATAGAAAGAAAACGGCCTTTTGAAATTGAAACTTTACTGAACTACTCTTTTTCAAAATCCAACGACACAGAGTTAATACAATATCTTTTTCCTGTAGTGTTTTTTGGCCCATCATCAAAAACATGTCCGAGATGAGATCCGCATTTTCTGCAGGTTACTTCAGTGCGGGTCGTAAACCAGCTCCCATCTTCGTGGTATTCAATGCTCTCATTATTTACGGGTCTGTCAAAACTTGGCCAGCCTGTTCCAGATTCAAACTTATTCGCAGATAAAAAAAGTTCATTGCCGCAGGCAGCACACAAATATCTGCCACTTTCTTTATTATTCCAGTATTTTCCAGTAAATGCCTTCTCCGTTCCTTTCTGGCGCAACACGCGAAATTGTTCGGAAGTCAGCTTTTTCTTCCAAAATTCCTCAGGCCTGCTTTTTAAATCATCCGAACCCTGCTTTTTCTGGGCAGAGTCTGAACAATGACCGCTCTTTTCATAATACTGCTGGTGATACTCTTCCGCTTTGTGGAAAACTTTAGCCGGAAGCAGATCAGTAGCAATATCTACACCTGCTTCCTTCAATTCTTCGATTGATGTAAAAGCTTCCTCTTTTTGATCAGGAGTACTGTAAAAAATAACTGATTTATATTGTGATTCAGATTTTTGACCAGGATTGTGAAGACTCCAGAATAATTTAAGCAATTCGGTATATGTAACCTTACTCGAATCAAATGAAACTTTTACTACTTCGGTATGACCAGTTTTGCCGCTACAAACCTGGGAGTAAGTAGGATCCGCTGACTCTCCACCGGAATACCCAACCTCCGTTTCCACAACACCTTCAACATGCCTGAAGGCTTCTTCTATTCCCCAGAATCAGCCTGCACCGAAAATAGCAGTCTGAACAGTTGAGCTGGTTTTTGCAGATATATTGTTTTCAGCTACTTTATTACTTTTCATCTCTACCTCCTGATTATTCTGTCCACACCCACACAACACAAGAATAACTGTACAAAAATAACAATGCAAGAAATTCATCTTCATTTGATTGTTCTACTTATTGTACGGAAGAATGAAAGGAAAGGTTCTACGCTCTGAAATCGATTGTCGATTCTTGTATCAGGGAAATAATCGCTTCCCCTGCCTGCTTTGCAGCATCCTGCGTCTTTTTCAATAACAACATATCAGTTTGTTGTTCTCTAACCTGCTGTTTATACATGTACGCAGATTCTGGGGTGATTTCCATACCTTTTATTATATCGACAGTTTAGAATATACGAATGAAGCAGGACTCATCATTAGCAAAAATTTGTTTGAAGTGCAATTTTGCGGTTTTTATATGCACAGGGCTTGCGACCATACTCACGTTGCTTGCAGGTGTACACTGGGTCTTCGATCTTTTTTCTCACTTCCGCTTCCAGTATTTCTGGCTTCTTCTGCTTACATTGCTCATTTACATCACATTCAAAAGATACAGGATGGCGCTTGTCACCGTAATTTTCGCAGGCATCAATATTGTGGATATATTTCCATATTATTTTGGCCGAGAATATACGGATAATCCAACAGTGTATAAAACTGCTTTTATTAATCTTCGGACATCTAACGACTCTTACAGCTCAGTTCTTGATTTCATCAATCAAAATAAACCCGATTTTCTGCTTATAGCTGAGGTCAACACCGCCTGGTTTAACACTTTAAAACCATTAACAAACATTTATAAACATCATCTGGCAAAAATTCGTGATGACAACTTTGGAGTTCTCTTTCTCAGCCGATTTCCTATTGCAGGAGGCAAAATCTTCTATTTTGAACATGGAAATATCCCTGCTGTAGACGCAAACATAAAATTAGAGTCAGCAACAATAAGAATAGTTGGTATTCACTTAATGCCTCCGATCGGATCTGCCAGGGCAAAGATTAGAAACAAGCAATTCGAGGAAATAATAGGAAAAGTTTCCGATTCACGAGAATCCGTCATTCTCATAGGAGATCTTAACACAACCTCCTGGTCTCCATATTTCAAAACACTTCTGGAGAAAACCGGATTAAAAGACAGCAGAAAAGGCTTTGGAATCCAACCTACCTGGCCAACATTCTACCCTCCATTTTTGATTCCTCTTGATCACTGCCTTGTATCAAAAGGAATTGTGATTTTAAATCGTCAAACGGGTCCATATATTGGATCAGATCATTATCCAATCCTAATAGAATTCACATTAAAAAACAATTAACACAAATTTCTTCATTTTTCGGGACGATTGGAGCAAAAAACTGTCTCATGTATATAAATGAGAATAAACAGAAAAATGTATATTAATTGATATGGGAAACAATATTAGGAGCGAACTGATGAATCATGCAGGTTTGGTGTTTTCGATAGCCTTCAAAATCCTTAAAAACAAAGATGATGCTGAAGATGTATTGCAGGATACCTACTTATCAATAATTAACAGACTGAATGAAGGGGTAAAAATCAGCAATTTAAAGGCTTACCTTGCCAGAACATCATACACAAAATCCTTGGATATGAAAAAAAGAATAAATAATCAGAAACTGACTGCTCTTCAAAAAACCTGTCAGGATATGAAAATTAACAGTTATCAAAA
>JACQRL010000220.1 GCA_016206485.1 Planctomycetota bacterium
CCTTATATATTTATCCTAATCATATTATTTTGGGAGGGCGGTATGCCTGTAAAATCTGATACTTGGATCAAAATGATGTCCCTTGAAAAAAAGATGATTGAACCCTTTGAAGCGAAACAGGTAAAGGATGGAAAAATATCCTACGGCGTAAGTTCCTATGGTTATGACATCAGAGTCTCCGATGAATACAAGATATTCACAAATTTTAATACCACAGTAGTTGACCCGAAAGATTTCGACCCAAAATCATTCATTGATTTTAAGGGGCCTTACTGCATAGTCCCGCCAAATTCATTTTGCCTGGCAAAATCGGTTGAATACCTCAGAATTCCAAGAAATGTCCTGACTATATGCGTAGGCAAAAGTTCATATGCAAGGTGCGGTATAATAGTCAATGTTACTCCCTTCGAGCCTGAGTGGGAGGGCTTCGTAACAATTGAAATTTCAAATACCACCCCGCTTCCAGCAAAAATATATTCTAATGAAGGAATCGCCCAGATTATTTTTATCGAAACAGATCAGATCTGCGAAATTTCATATGCAGACCGAAAGGGCAAATATCAGAAACAGCAAGGTATAGTCCTTCCAAAAGTTTAATGGAACCTATATTTTGAATAAAGCGTAGTTTTAATGCAAGTAGGACCTCTTAAGGACTCTGAGCTTGTTGAGTATGTTAAGAAAAAAAGCGCCGGTTGGGAGGAAGCGTTAAGTGAAATTATGAAACGATATAAAAACTCTTTATATGCGTTTATCTACAGCCTGCTCAGGGATAAACATCTTTCCGAGGATAAACTTCAGGAAACATTTATCAAATTCTACATTGCAATTCAGTCTTTTGACAGCTCAAAAAAAATCTCTACCTGGCTGTTTAAGATCTCCCACAATCTTTGCATCGATTACTTTAGAAAAAAGAAAGAATACGCATCGGAAGACAGCACAGTATTCGAAAAATCAGACTCTGACAGAGATTCAACCGCGGAAGAAGTAAGATTTGTAATTGAAAAACTTGACCTGGAATCGCGTTCTATGCTTCTGCTCAGAGATGCCCTTGGGTTTGACTATGAAGAAATCTCCAAAATAATGGGAATACCTCTCGGAACCGTGAAATCCCGAATATCAAGATCCAGAAATAAATTTAAAGAATTATGGATCTCGTTAATGGCAGAAAAATAATATGAATTGCGGAAAAATTCTCAGCTATTTCTCTGACGCTTATGATGATGCCATCGATACTGAGCCAAAAAAAGAGTTTTTCAGGCATCTTGAGGAGTGCCTGAACTGCAAAAAAGAATACGATGAGTATTCAAAAGTGCTGGCAAAGATCCCTACTGTCCAGATAATCAGCGCCCCTCAGATTGAACAGAGCGTCTTGACTGCAGTAAAAGAAATGGACATCAAAAATACGCTGGCTGACATTATACCTGAAACAACTCCAAAACTCGCCGCAGTTTTTAATATCAAACAAATTGCCTTTTCTGCGATAGCCTTTGTTGGAATATTCTTTGCGGGATTTTATCTGAATAAACTTTTAACCGATATCAAAACACCAAATCAGGATGATCTTATTAGATCATTACAGAAACAAATCGAATCATCAAGAACATCTGAAATAAAACCAGATTCTCACGACATAACCAATATTTCATTCTCACAAAATAATCTTTGCTGCAGCCTGCCTCTCCATAATAATAACCTTAAATTCGTTTCACTTGAGCTCGAAGATCCACAGGATGAATTCAAAAACGAACTATATGTATTGACACAACCGTTCAAACTAAATGAAAACTTTAAGGTCTATCTTCTTGCCGGCGAACAGCTGAATGATACTTTATGCGACCAGAACAGCGTGCTGAACAATATTATTTACGCCCAGCATAATGCACCGGAGAAAATTCCTCCTCTTTGCCTGTCAAAACTTAGATATAAACACTTCAAAAGTGAGATTTCTGACTTTCTCGATGCCAACCTGAAGGATTACTCTCCTGTACCTACATCCGGACTGGCGCAATACTTCGAGGGCATTGTTAAAAAACCTAGAGGCGTTATTATCGTTATAAACAACTTTATTCATTCATTTATAATCTGCAGGGATAAAATCTGCCTTCAGAACTCTATTGGATACCTTATAAACTCCAGTCTTCAGGATTATTTCCTTTCCAAAAACTATCTTGAATTCAACTGGAAATATAGTTTCAATATTCAGAACATCAAACTTGCAATATCAGAATCAAAGACAAAAGCCAATGAGATCGGAACAAAATCGATAGTAGGAATACACTATCAGATATCTCCAAATGCTGATATAATCGCAGACTACCTTCCTTTCGATCAAAAGACCGTATCAAAAATTGCGGATTTCACACCATCTTCAGAAGATGAATTTGATTCACTCATTTACACCGGATACCTCAAAAAACATTTTTCAAAACTTAATCTGAAGGAAAGATCTTCGGTAAAAAAAACGCTGTCAACCCTCCTTTCATTAAACAATGATGCCGTACGAGAATCGGTAATTTCCTTATACCTTACAACTGTAGATAAAAAAGAGTTTAAACTCGAAGAGTTTTTTAACTGGGTTGATTCAGATAAATAGAGTCATCCGGAGTCATCAGCAAAATCTGAACCTTTTTTATCAGCAATTCTGCTTAAAACTGCCATCATTTTAAGAAACTTATTCTTACTGAATGCCGGAGTTCCCATCACGATGTCACCTTCTTTAACATTCTTTGTCGCGCCTGCCTGATGATATACTATCGCCCCTGCGCCGATCTTCACCTTTTCACCAACACCAACCTGACCTCCCAAAATAGCATTGTTTTCAACAATACTACCGCCTGATAAGCCAACCTGTGCAAGAATCAGGCAGTTTTTGCCTATGACGACATTATGGGCAATATGGACAAGATTATCTATTTTGGTGCCAGACCCGATGATGGTTTTATCAAGTCTCGCCCTGTCAATGCTGACATTAGATCCGATCTCAACATCATTTTCAATCTCAACTATACCAATCTGAAGAATCTTTTTCCTTCCTCTGTCAAGATATCCAAAACCATCAGAACCGATTACTGTACCGGCGTGAATAACAACCCTGTCACCTATTACGCTATCATGGTAGATCACTACATTAGGATAAATAGTACAACTTGGACCAATCCTGCTTCCCTTCCCAATAAAGACAAATGGATAAATAAGTGTATTCTCTCCTATTTCAACATTACCCTCGATAACAGCTCCATCACCTATATAACACTTTCTGCCAATCTTACTTGTTTTATGAATGTAAGACCTATCCGAAATTCCCTCAGGAACATCTCTATCAAACATAGCTTCACATAAATTTGCCACTGCTTCACTTGCATTAGCAACAACAATTTTATTACCCTTAACATGAGCTTGTATCCCCTTTTCCATAATTATGCAGGATGCTTTTGTAGATTTTAGAGAATCTCTGAACCTTTGATCACAAAAAAAACTTATATCATCTGCAGTAGCGCTGCTTAAACCCTTTACAGACCTGATTTTTTTATTCGGATCGCCTGTCAGCTTGCCTTTGACAATCTTCGCTATCTGACCAAGCGTTAATTGTTTCACTGTTTGGTATTAAGTTTCTTCAAAACATCTTCAGTTATGTCAAGAGCCTTATCGTAATACATTACAATCCTGTATAACACCTTAAACTCCAGAAGCTTTCCGGGAGTATCCTTAACATCTTCCTCCCACGGCAATTCGCCTTTAAGCAAAAGTTTGACACCTCTTTCCTTCGCCACAACTTCAGCAACCTGGGCAATCTCAGTATAGATTTCCTCTTTATATCTGTTTATTCTAGCCGCTCTTTCCTGGGTGAATTTCTCCTTCTTTAAATTTAATTGATACCCCAACATCTGATATTCCTCTACTTTATCAAATCTCAAACTTGTTCCGGGAGGAGCAGCAGAAATCTTTTCCGCCGCCTCATCAACAAGCTTTTTTAATCTGGAAAGTTCCGCTTCATAAAGTTTGTCGTTACTTTCAAGTTCAGATTTAATCTTCTTAACCTTCTCATATTTTTCCCAGCACTCATTCAGGTTTATTATCCCTATCTGAGAAGAATTATTCTGATAGTATAACCCGACAATAACACTAAATAAAGAAAGAACAAAAAGTCCCGCAGCTAGCCTCTTCATAACGCGCAATTATAGCTAACAGGTAATATTTGTCAAAGATAGCCAGACTCAAATCATTTCAACAGATTTTGCCATGATAAATTCTCTTTTTACAGATTCTCTGCAGACAAAAGCATCGCTACTCCTTGCCCTCCACCAATACACGCAGATGCAATACCAAGTTTCTTTTTCCTTCGCTTCAACTCATAAAGAAGAGTCAGCACTAACCTGGTCCCTGTGGCACCGAGAGGATGTCCAAGGGCAATAGATCCTCCATTAACATTCGCCTTGCTTCTATCTAGTTCGAGCTCCTTTTCAACAGCTAGGTACTGTCCTGAAAATGCCTCATTAATCTCAAATAAATCAATATCCTGAATTTTTAAACCTTCTTTTTCAAGCAGTAAACGTATAGCAGGAATTGGACCCAAACCCATATATTCAGGATCAACCCCACAGGCAACAAACCCCAAAATTTTGCCGATAGGCCTGATTTTATGCTCTCTGGCTTTTTCTTCAGTGGTAACAACAACACTTGCAGCCCCATCAACTATTCCCGAAGCATTACCCGCAGTAACCGTAGAATCCTGGCCAAAAGCAGACTGAAGTTCTGCAAGCTTTTCGAGTGTAGTCTCAGGTTTGATATGATCATCGGCATCAATAAATTTTCCCTTTCCAATATCAACCGGGACAATTTCCTGTTTAAATAATCCTTCTTTAACTGCCCTCACCCCTTCTTTATGACTTCTCAAAGCATACTCATCCTGCTGTTGTCTCGTAATACCATATTTTTTTGCGCAATTGTTTGCAGTCTGCGCCATAAACAATCCGCAATATCCATCTTTCAGCGCCCAGAATAAAGTATCTTCAAGCTTAAGATCAACACCAAAACGCATCTTTGGATTTCCTCTCATATTTCTAAGTACATATGGAGCCTGGCTCATATTTTCCATGCCTCCCGCAAGCACAAAATTCGCCTCGCCAAGTTTCAAAAACCGCGCCGCGACTGCAATTGATTCAATACCTGATCCGCACAACCTGTTAACTGTAAGAGCAGGAACCTCTTTTCTCACCCCGGCAATCAAGGAAACATGCCTCGCGCCATAAATAAGATCGTAATTGGTCTGAAATGCATTTCCTATAACAACATTGTCTATCATCACCTGAGTAATATTACTTTTTTCAATCGCCTTTTTTGCCGCGATCGCGCAAAGCTGAACAGCTGAGATATCTTTAAAAAGACCATAACCAGGTGTCCCAACATATTCTGCCCATGGAGTCCTGGCACCTTCTAAAATAACTATAGATTTATTATTCATAACGGGATTATAATCGCAGAAAATTCAAACTCCACAACTCTTTCACTCAGACTCGCAAGACACGTCAGATCCATTAGATAAGTTTATCCATCATCGATAGATAAATCAGCATCCTCTACCTCGTCAAGTCTCAGATCGATAACAATTGATAATGCATTCTCATAATCATCCCTGGAAACGTAAACAAAAGTCCCTTTTGCTGATTCTTTGTATTCAGCATTAATCTTTAAATCCGATAGTTTACTCTTAAGTTGCTTTAACTGTTCACTGAGTCTTATGCAGGTAAGCAGGCTAAGATCTCCTGACATCACTTACCTGTAAAGTTGGGTTTTTGTTTCTTGAGAAAGGCAGTAGTGCCTATTCTCATGTCTTCCGTAGCAAAACAAAGGGAAAATAAGTGGGACTCAAAATCAAGCGCCTCACGAAGAGTGCACTCAGAACCTCTGTTTATTGCTTCGATAATATACCGGACCGCTATAGGCGCAAGCTGACTGATTTCTTTTGCAAATTCCAAGGTCTTTGGAAACAGATCTTCTTTGCTGTAAACCCTGTTCCCCAAACCGAGTATAAGAGCTTCTTCCGCATCAATATTCCTTCCGGTTATACACAATTCAAGAGCCTTCGGTTTGCCGAGAAATCTTACCAGTCTCTGTGAACCTCCAAAACCAGGCATGATTCCGAGCTTGACCTCAGGCTGCCCCAAAACCGCTTTTTCTGACAAAAATCTGAACGTACAACCAAGAGATAGTTCGCACCCCCCTCCCAAGGCATAGCCGTTAATACACGCAATAGAAACCTTTCCCATATTTTCTACAGTTGAAACCAGATTATTACCAAGATCTGAAAACTCTTTTGCCTCAGTCGGAGTCATCTTATTCATCTCTTCAATATCTGCGCCGGCAATGAACGCCTTATCTCCTGCGCCTGTAAGTACAACCGCCCTGGTATTCCTATCTTCCTTTGCGGACTGAGCAACCTTCAAAAACTCTTTTAAAGTCTCAATATTAAGTGCATTCAGCTTATCAGGTCTGTTTACTTTGATGACTCTTACAAAATCCGCCTGCTCAACAAGTATATTTGCCATTTGTTTATTACTTCACTATTTTTTCTGCTCTGAATCCTGATTCAAATCTTTCTCAGATAACAATGCCAGTTTGAAAGATTTTACTATTACATCTGAATAAAGTGTGGAGTCAGCACTTACTGGAAGATTTTGCAGACTGCTTTGCAGCACATCTTTCTTCGTAATAATCTGCCCGATCTGCGTAAACTTCTCTTTAAAACCCGGGAGGCTTGCCAGAGAGACAAAAAACTGCGAGCCGGAATATTCCTGCCCCTTAGGCGCATTACATAATCCGATCGAGCCAATATCAAAGCCCTTTGAAGTATTTTCTCTCTTATACAAATATCCGGGTGTTCCAAATCCTTTGTTGTACGGGCATCCTGTCTGAAGAAATCCATACTTTACCGCCCTGAAGATCTTAAGCCCGTCATAAAACCCGGTATTAATAAGCAGCGCAAAGTTGCTGACCGAATTGAATGAATCTTCTCCAAAAAATCTCACAAGAAAAGACTCTTCAACTTCATTCCCATCTTTTGTGAATTTCAGCGTCAGAACCGCGCCAAGAACCTTCTGTTCATCTCCGTTTTCTGACTTCTTGCTTTTAACTTCCAAAGACATACTATTCGAAAAAATAAACTCCTTTCCCTGCATTAAACGAGCTTTCAGTCTGAATTTTCCGGCAAGCGGCGGCAAAAACTCAACAAATTCATGAACAATTGCCCCGCCATCTATTTTAATTTTGCTTCCAGCAATTCTTTCTCTGACAAGCGGATCTCCATTATACCTTGAATAAACGAACGTTCTTTTAAGATCCTCTTCCTGTGTAAGTTCAAAAGAAATGGAATTCTCATCAAAAACCGGTCTTTGAATCTCAATATCCTTACCAGAAATATTTTTGACAGCAACCGTCAAACGCATAGATTCGCCAAGAACGACCGATTCCTTGTCACTTTTAAGCCTGATTTCAAGCTGATCTCCGGATCCCTGGACAGCAGCCGTGAGAAGAAATATAAAACTACTTACTGTTGTAATCATAAAAACCTCTACCTACCTTTCTTCCATTTCTCCCTGCAAGAACCATTCTCTTCAAGAGAGTTGGGGAAGCATATCTGGTATCCTTAAATTCCTGAAACATTGCTTCAGCAATATAATAAGTCGTATCCAATCCGACATAATCAAGCAACTCAATCGGTCCCATAGGATGATTCAATCCGAGTTTAACAGCTGTATCAACATCCTCTTTAGTCGCCGTGCCATTTTCTACTGCCCTCACGGCATCAAGCAGATAAGGAACAAGCAGCAGATTGACTATAAATCCCGGTGTATCCTTTGCAGTTACAACTGTTTTACCAAGTGACTGTCCCATTTCTCTGACCGCCTGATATGTTTGCTCACTTGTGATCTCCGGTTTTACAATTTCTATAAGCTTCATCACAGGAACAGGATTGAAAAAGTGCATGCCTATACATTTATCATGCCTTCTGGTCACAGATGCCATCTCCGTAATCGAAAGACTTGAAGTATTTGAAGCGATAATCGTGTCTTTCCTGCAAAGTTTATCCAAAGTTGAAAAGACTTCTTTCTTCGCATCCATATTTTCTATCACTGCTTCGATAACTATGTCGCAATCAGCCAAATCTTCATATCTTGTGGTCGACTTAATCCTTCTGAACGTGCTGGTTACATCTTCTTCTTTGAGCTTCCCTCTTTTAACTCCCGCTTCCATAAACGATTTAATTCTGGATAAGCCCCGATCAATTAACTCCTGTGAGACTTCTCTTACAGTGGTCTCAAATCCTGACTGCGCGCAAACCTGCGTGATACCGGATCCCATGAGTCCGCATCCGATAACTCCGACTTTCCTCACGGCCATAACTTCCTCCTAGATAAAACTTAATACATTGTATAAATTACAGTAAAAAGGCAAAAAAAACTGTCCAGCAAGCGTTTAATCAAACTCTTCTTTGGCGCAAATTGTCCCCAGACAACAGCTCACATATAAATAGATTTAAAGCGTCCTTATTTTTATGAACAAAAAGACCGCACTTGTTACGGTAATAATAGCGCTTCTTTTGATCATAATAGCCGCCCTGTTAAACAAGCAAAACAACAAACACTCTAACAACCTGATTCAAAACGATGATAACAGTACTTTAAATACTGCCAACCAACCTATTACAGATCCCTTAATAAAACCAGATAAAAAAGTAATGACTAACCAACTTCCTGCAGAACAACAAATAGAAAAAAAAGTTGTTATAAAGGGAACAGTTCAAGATATGATTGGAAGGCCAATATCGACTGCCTTTGTCAGAATTGCAATAATAGATTTCAACAACAAACCCAGATTAGTGAAAGCAGCATCAAATAGTGTCGGAACAACCGAACTCATCGATAAATACACCGACACAAATGGCGAATTCTTTGACGAGTTAACCTACAATTCACTACCATCAGAAAATAACACGCTGATTGTAGGCCTAGTTAATTCACAAAACCTGGATAGAAAAATATCTCCGCAAAGACCTGTCGTGTATGATACAACATTATGTTACAGCCAAACTCAACGAATAAATCTTATTAATGTTACAGAGTCGGTCAGCTTAACAATAAAATGTGATCCGACAGCAAAATTAACAATACAAGTGTCCCCGAACGATGGAGTTTCATTCGTTCAAATTCTGGTAAAACTCCCTGAAATATTTTGTCAGCAATTAATGTACAATGATTCTCTGAATTTTACCGGTACAATTCATGGAACGACATTTGAAGTCCCTGCCAACGCCAAATTAATCCTGATCTGTCAAAGGTCAGATTTCGAAGATGCTTCGTTTGAAATTGATGAGCTGGCTCCCAATCAGCATAAAACAATCATGGCAACCATGAATAAACTCACTATCTCTTTTAAAGGTAAATGCATAGATGAAGATGGGAATTCACTGGAAGGCGTAACAATTTATGCGCATCAGGATGGCAAATCAGATTCATATGCCACAACAAATAAATTCGGTGAGTATTCTTTTAAAATAACTGATAAGCCGCTAAAGAAAATAAGTTTTCAATACCCCTACCTGCCGCCATATCAAATTGAGAACGTAAACCAGAATTCGTTCCTGACTACAACACTAAAAACTAGCGAAAAAAAGAAATTCGTCTGCAGTAAATGCAATTCTCACAGAAGTAAATGCAGATGCGTGAACTGCGACGAGTGTATTAACAAAGATTAACAAGAAAACATCTAGTAAATCCGTTAACACGCAATCTGTAACTCGTTTATCGCGCCAATTATTCTTACTGGAAATACGAACTATCTATGTGATGTTTTGCGATTTCCTCCACAGTTTTACTCTGTGAAATCAGTGATCTACAAGAATCTTACGAAAGATCATCTATATGCAAGCACCTCACACTTATATATATGCACCTGATCCGGGCTTGACTGGGTATCAATAGTTATCTGGAGTGTACTCTGACCATAAGTATATATGTAAGAAATTTCCAGTTCATCATCTGAAAAACGACCGTAATTATTCCCATTTAAAATTGTTGAGGCTTTATTGCTGAATGCCCTATAGAGGGTCCCAACATATGTTCCATTAATACGTACGGTTGCCTCCAGTTTGCCATAATATCTATCTGTTCGCACTCGTATCCGTGCACCTGTATTGCTAGAGGGAATCACTGCATTAAACCTAACCTGTCCATTAATATAATAACCTGTCTCATTAAAATACTGATAAGTAAAGTCTCCGGCATATTTTGCATTAAGACTGGACGGAGTTATGCTTCCGGACAAAACAGTGAAATTATGGGATATCTCAGACGCTGAGTTGCCAAGATCAACCGTGTCGGCAACAACTAGTTTAGGCTTCAAGGTACTGTAATAGAATGCTGCCGTTCGGTAATTAGCATTTGCATTCCCGGGAGAACCCGGATCATAATCTCCTCCATGCTCAAACGTAACCTTAATCGATCTATAAAATGGTTTTTGATCGACAAGATGAAGCCTGTACATTGACCTCACCTGAGCAGGAGGACAAGAAGTATTAATCGACGTTATAACAAATCCTGAATTCCCATAACTCGGTCTGGTAAACTGATAATCAGCATTGATTTGATCGTACCACCCCCAGTTGAAATAAGTTTCTGTCCCTCCGCTTGTATGAGTATATGAATTTGATCCGTCTTGATAGATCCTTACATCTCCTTCCGCATACCCAAAACTGACCTGCGGAATGCAAGCATTCAGTTCTGTATCCTGAACAGTCCCAACATATTTTCCGCATCCATATGTGTTCAATACAATATGGTCATACCCCACCGTTGTAGGAAGTGTTTCACTATATTTGACATGAAAATATCCGAAAGGTTCCGGATAATTACCGCCGAGAAACACATATTGAAAAGAAATGGGGATTTGACTTAAACTACTGTTTTGAATAACTATCTTCGAAGAATTTCTGAATGGCATTGGAAAATAATTATAGAGATCAAGACCATTTCTCCTAAATAGCGCTGCGCTTATATTATATGCTGGATGTGAACCGCCGCAGAACATTCCAAGAGGAACATCAACAGTTTGATTCCCGTCAAATTCTATCTTTATCCGCAAGCTGGTGAAATCTGCGGGTGAGCTGACAGTAAATTTCATCCCGAGAAAAACACCCGGAGCTGTCACGTTCAGAAGATTTGTAATATTTAGAGGCAAGATGGAAGTCGCAGGCAAACTAACCCAATTAGGAACAGCCAGATGAGGCCACTGCCCTGCATTATTAAAAACGTTGCTCCAAGAAGTAACAACAGAATTCATTATTCCCTTACCCATTTCATAATCGAACTGATAAAACCATGGCTGGGCAGTCATAACTCTTATCCAGCTTCCTGTTATAAGATTCCCGTTAATCCTCGGATAATATATATTCACTGCGCCTGCCTCATAACCCGCAAATGGAGCCCCATTATTATTTGCAAGATCGAGAACATATCCACTGTATAAAGGAGTCGGATTACTATCTACATAGATCTGAATTTGTTGAGGAAAATTCAATACAGTTGCCCCCGATGCAATACCGCTAAGACTGGTAGCAGCAAAGTTTATATTAGTCAGAGTAATCTTATCATTACTCTTCACATCAAAAACAACAAACAACCCAGTGACAGTATCAATGTAAGTGGGAATATATGGAGGATTTGCCGTCTCACAAAGCTGCCAGGAATCACAGTTACCACCTGTGAGATCATCACCTGATTGCATGAGTGCCCTTGTCCTGTTCTTAGCATCAAGCGAGAGCACAGCAAGCCTGTCTGTAACCCCCTGCAGATTCAGAGGAGAAACTACTGCCGCCTGAGCCGATGAGTCATCACCACTGTAAATATCAAGATCAGGGTTAACTCCCAAAATAGATGTTATTTCAGAAACCTCCTCACCTGTTGGCTTAGAATATCTGTCATTCAAACAGCTAAGAACGCAAAGTACAGTGGCAATTGGCACCAATCTGCTCGTTCTATAACAAATAGTCATCATAATTCTACTTAATTACTCCAATAAAATTTAATTACATCTCTAATACACTGTTTGATGTGATTCCTTTAGACCAATTTGTTATCAAAAGATAATTTTAACCGCCCCGTGCTTCTGTGGGTTTTCAGTGATTCAGTGGATTTTTGTTACGTATCTGCTATCTGCACGAATAAATCCAGTATTGAAATTCCCGTCTTTGAGCCGAACCTTCAACAGGCAAAACCGTGATCTGTATCATGCTCTTTCCTCGGGTAAATTCTACAGGTATACTGAATTCTGATTCATACCACCTAAAAGGAAATTGTAAGGGAAAAGGAGGTTGTATTGTAAATGGGATCCCTGTTGGAATACCGAACGCTTCTAACCATCTTCCAACGTATACATTATCTACGTAGACATCAGCTTCAAATCCATTTATTTGATCTATTCTACAACGGAGCCTCACTCCACTATTATTTGAAGAAATATTGGCGTTGAATCGAATAGTACCCCCGCTAATTCTTCCGGTATCTTCAAATTGCCGTAAAGACTCATCTCCCTGATACCTGCTTGAAAGTGTCGTCAGAATTGTTTCCCCGATTGCAGTGTACTGATGCGCACTTTCTGACGCAGGATTTCCAACATCCAGTTCATCTGATAAGATCAACCCAGGAGAATCTTTTACATAGAAAAATCCTGCTGTTGTATACCGCGCGGCAACATCATTAGCTGGACCATGTTCAAGCGAAACCCTTATACTATTGCTGAAATAAACAGGACAGGTCGGCATCAGTCTGTAAAACGACCTCGCCTCGCCAACACATGGAGTACCCGCTCCTATCTCATTTACTCCGGAATAACCATTGAGTGGTAATGAATTTTTTTGTTCAAAAATAAACATTCCATACCAGCCCATGTTAAAATAAACTTCTGTTCCCGTCCCAAGATAATCAGCTGACCCTTTACCATCCTTATAAATAGCGATATCTCCCTCTAAATAATTGGAACTTCCATTAGGAGTACAATTAGTTAGTTCCGTTTCCATAACTAATCCAACATAGATTCCCTGACAGTTATTGAAGTTAGCAATCGGATGATAAATATCTGGGACAACAGGGTTTGAATCGGAATAAACCGCATGGAAAAGCCCATATGGCTCTGGATACAATCCTTGTAAATATGCGCAAGAAAGCCTTACCACTGTTTGAGATGGAGAAAGATTTCTCATCCTGACGACTGCACTTCTAAAAGGCATAGGAAAATACGTTAATCCTATATTATCGCGCAACTGAAAAAATACTGAATCTATTGCGTAAGTATATCCGGATGCGCCACATAACATTCCAATCGGAACGCTAACCTGAGAAGTCTGACTCCCATTCCAAAAGAAATCTATCCACAGATCCTTCCAGTGCTTCACTGAATTCACTTCAAATCTCCAGCCAAGAAATACACCCGGATCACCGATATTCATAATAGTTACTCCATCACTTGTTGTTGGAAGCGTGATTTCTCCAAGTTGCGACCAGTTTTGCTGTAAACTGTGAGGCCAGCTGCCGGCAGAATCAAACACTCCACTCCAGGAAGAAATATCTGTGACTGAATTTGTAAATTTATATTCAATTTCGTAATACAACGGCTCTATTGGGGAAGTAATCTTTATATGTTTGGCTGCTATCTGAGCGTAAGAAGTAAGACCACCGGACTGGTAGCTGGCAAATTGTGAAAATGGAGGATTGCTGAAAAGATCCACTACTGGACCTTTGTATGTCGGAATCTGACTTCCATCAAGATAAATTGATAACGTCTGATTAAAATTGTATGTTGTAAGATCAGAAATACTGTATCCTACCGGCAAAGACGGGGGCAAACTATTAGGTTCAGTAGCGCAAAAATTCATGCGGGTTATTACAACAAATTCATTCGAGCTGTTTACCTCTTCATTAAAGATAACGTAAACAGATTTGCCATCCTCATCGGTTTCCATATACAATTTCATCACAGGAGAGCACCCGACAAAACCGTCGCAATTATAAACATTAGAAACATCGTTGCTTGATCTCATATAACTGCGCACTTTATTGTCATGTGGTGCAGGCAGTTTAGCTATACCTTCAGTATTTCCATTTACAGGAAGAAAAGCTGCTGACCCTGCACCATTGTTACTACCTGATAAATTAACAGCCGGGTACGACACAAGAGAATAATCAATCTCTGCCGCAAAATCTGGAGATGCATCTTCGCTGCCATAACTTTGTGAACTAGCTTGTGAAGATCGATTTTTTCCGCAGTTAAACAGAGATAATATACAAACGAGCAATACCAGCTTTAGGATCCTTCTTGACCTTATTGTAGGCATCTATATCTAAATACACTTTTTTTTACAGTTTCGCTAGAAGTTTAATCAAAATTACTCAACGGGATCTACGCCCTTTTAAGCAGGTAATGGTTACACAAAGATTTTAATTTTAAAAGTTGTCCAATAAACACCCATCACAGATTTCACAGATGGATCTGTGTAAAAGAAAACGCTTCTATTTAATCTGCATTATTTCACAATCAGAATTTCGGATTGTTTCAGAGTCCCTTCCAGAGTATATATGCTCCGATCAGGACAAAAAGTCCGCCTGATATATATCTGAGATATTCTTCAGGAAGCCAGTCCTTCATAAACTTTCCTGCATATACTCCTATAATCGTTGTCAAAATCAACGCCAAACATGCACCTAGTAATATTTCAGTTGTACTTTTGCTCTGTGAGCTCATCGAAAGAGCCATAAGCTGGGTTTTATCTCCGAGTTCGGCTATAAATATAGTCGAGAACGACGTAAAAAAAATCTTCCAGTCCATACGTAACCTCCGCTATAACATAAACTTTGTTTGTTGTAAGCAACCACTTATAGCGTATAACGCCTTTGGTATAACGCAACAACTCTTCTATCCGGCGATCCGGTTATTAAAATAACACGGGCTATGAATATCCGGTTATCAGATTTTATTAAAACACTAAATAAACTCAGAAAGACTAAGAATCTGAGTTCAATAAAAAAGCAGATCACCGGTGTTAAGACAAAAATTGCTTTACGCAACCTGGGAAATGAAAATGGAGCTGCAATTCGAGGGGATATTCTGGTATCAGAGCTTGAACAGATATTAAAATCACAAACTCAGCAAAGGGCTTTATATTATATTAACAGACTTCATAAAAGCCTGAAGCAAACGAAAACAAATCCAATTAATGATCTAAACTTGTCCAGATGGAAAGAATATGACAACATCATCACGGACAGCCTCTGGCTTTTTGATAAGAGAGATTCAACCGGCACGCATCTCGGATGGTACTGGGGAAACTTTGTTCCACAGATTCCACACCAGTTGATATCAAGATTCACCAAACGAGGCGACTGGATACTTGATCCATTTTGTGGCAGCGGTACTACACTTATCGAATGTAAAAAACTCGGCAGAAACGGTATTGGAGTCGAGCTCAATTCAAGAGTGGCAAAAAAAGCAAGGCAATTAATTTCCAAAGAACAGAATCCCTACAAAGTATCAACAAAGATTGTTACAGGAGATTCTCATAACCCGCAATTCGCAACCCGTAACTACCAATTACCAACTACCAACTTTCAACTGGCGATATTACACCCTCCATACCATGATATCATCAAATTCTCAAAAAACAGAAGTGACCTTAGCAATGCAAAAAACACGGATGGCTTTCTGTCAATGCTTGGAAAAGTCGTGGATAATGTCAGCAAAGTACTTGAAAAAGGGAGACACCTCGCACTTGTAATTGGAGATAAATACCACAAAAGGGAATGGATCCCTCTCGGATTTTACTCCATGAATGAAATCCTGAAAAGAGGATACACATTAAAAAGTATAATCGTAAAAAACTTCGAAGAGACTCGCGGGAAAAGAGGTCAAAAGGAGCTATGGAGATATCGCGCGCTTTCAGGCGGATTTTACATATTCAAACATGAGTACATCTTTATCTTTCAGAAGAAGAACCATTAAACAAACGAACGAAAATGATGCTTTTTAATCTTATGAAGACGTCTATATTACATTCATTGATAAAAAGTAATTTATGTTGAAATTTATTTTACCGGCTCTGATCGCTTTTTCTGCCCAATTATCTGACAAATCTCCTGAAAGGTTCACCAGAACCATCAAGATCAAAGGGAAAACAATAGATTCAAAGGGAAAAGCTATAGAGGGACCCGATATCATCCTGCAATTAGTAAAGGAAAAAAAACTCGATTCAAGCGATACGATTTTTTATACCCGCCCTGATGAAAAAGGAAAGTTTTCGTCAGAAATACAATACAAAACCGACAGCAGCAGTAAGGACATTCTTTATATAGGATTTAATTCATACATGCCGCTTAAGAATCTGAAACTCTATATAGAACAGTTTAATTACAACGTTGATGAATACTACAAGGCATACTTCAGTAATCTCTGTTATGCCAAATTTCAAAAATATGAACTCAAAGACAAAGACGTAAACATAAATACTGTTTTCGAATGCCACCCGACTGCTTCGCTAACCATCAATGTCTCACCAAAAAATGAAAACAACGCCGATACCTTTTATTTTCAATCACCGGAGATCATGCTCGAACCTGCGGCTCAGTCATACAGTTTTACCAACACAAATACTTTTGATGTTCCTGCAGGCATTAAATTTTCTATTATCTGCGCCAGAAGCGGATTCGCAGATTCAATAATAAAAATTGATTCTTTGAAAGCTGGAGAACCAAAACAAATCGAAGTGAAAATGATTCCCGCCACACATAAGTTCAATGGAAAATGCGTTGACTCTGATGGAAAACCCGTCAAGTTTATCAGAATTACAGTAAATCAGGAAGGTTTGACAAATTCCCAGACATCAACCGATCAAAACGGAGAGTTCACGATCAACATACTGGAAAAACTGATCAAGGAAATCATTTTTCATGCGCATTGCGGCAACTGCAAAGAACTTAGAATTAAAGATGTTGATTATAATTCATCCCTTAAAACCACAATAGAAAAGAAAAATCCCGATATGGATCATGATTACACGGAAAAGCACAGAACCGAACATGAATAACCGGTATATGACAAAAAAACATTCCAGATGGTAAAAAAGTTTGCTCCGCTTCTGTTAGTAATAATTGCCATAATTATTTTTATTCTTTATCAGAGCACCAAAGAACAAAAAGAAACTTCAGACAAAAAAGGTAAGCTCACAGACATATACTCCAACCTTCTGGACAAAACAAACCCAGACGGTAAGACAATCATAGATTATCCTGCTGTAGATCCCGGCAATAATAACCTCAACAGACCAATTGAAACGTCCACTGAAAGAATTGTCAGAATTACAGTATCTGTTACAGATAATAATGAGCCGCTCGAAGGGGTTCAGATCTGCGCAATTATCGAAAACCATAAATCAGGCAACAAGCCGCAATACAAACTTAAATATGGGGAAGGTTCTCCTTTTGAAACAGAAGGCGGTTCTCCTATATCGATAACAACAGACAAAAATGGCAAAGGATTCGTTGAAATCTCATATGCTAGTGATCTTACACAAAATGACACTCTAAGCATTTGGATAACCAGTCCATTGTCAGCGCGAAACTATCTCAATCTGCAAAACAATTACGCCGATCTTGACTCACTCTACAAAAACCTTTGTTATTCAAAAAAGCAGTCACTTACTTTATCAAAGCCGGAGGAAAATCCTACTGTGAATTTTGAATGCTTTGATGTTGCCTCTGCAACTATTCAAGTAGATCATCAACATGACAACAGAAAGAGTATCCCAGCTTCTATGCCAATTTTCACACGTATCATGATAAGCATCCCTGAGATGCTATATGCCCCTCTGGAACTCTACAGCTTTATTGATGGAAAAGGCAAAGCAACGCTCGAAATCCCGGCTGAGCAGGAAACAGAACTCATTTTCATCCGAGACGGATATCCTGACAAGATAGAAAAGATAGAACCTCTATCACCGGGACAAAACAAATTTATAAAAGTCTATCTGGAAAGGGGCCCGAAAAATTTCACCGGTAAATGCGTCGATAAAGAAGGAAAACCGGTCGCCGGCACTACGATTTTTGCGTCTCAGGACGGTCTAAGCCAAGTATCTGCATATGGAGATGATCACGGAGGATTCACGCTTGAAGGACTTTTAGACAAACCCATAAAGGAACTCAAAATCAAATTTAATAAGGGGAAAAATGTAATTACATTTCATAGAATTAACTTGGATCAACGACATGAGTTCATTCTTGATACTGAAAAAAGCCTTTCCACTGGTGAGGAATCCATAGAAAAATAAGGCGATATTATCACTAATTAAGTGATCTTTCGTGAAATTGATGTAGATCACTGATTTCACAGAGTAAAACCTTGAACGAAATCGCGCAACGTAACTCAAATTCGAATACGTCAGTTATACTGCGATTGAAAGCAAAGCTTTAGATTTGTAGAATTACACTCTCTTATGAAAGAGCAAAACAAGGATATATCCAAAAAACTCATCGAAAAAGGCCTTATAAGTGAAGAACAACTCAATACCATTATAGAAGAACAGCGAACCTCTAATAACCTTCCAGATGAGAAGAGTTTGAGTCAGATATTAGTAAACAAAGGATATGTAACTTTCAACCAGATGATGGATGCACTTAAAGACGAAGAAAATGACAGTAAAATTCTGGATCAAAGTATCGAGCTGAATGCCGGAGAAGAATTCGCCGGTAAGTATAAAATCGTAGAAAAAATAGGACATGGCGGCACAGGAACAGTCTACAAGGCCTTTGAACCTACCTTAAAACGATTTATAGCAATCAAAGTTCTAGATCGTATTTCAGATGAAGGAACAAAAAGATTTCAAATAGAAGCAGAAATAATAGCAAAGCTCACCCATCCTAACATCGTACAGGTTCACGAAGTAGGAACATTTAACGGCAGACCATTCATTTCAATGCAATACATTGAAGGTGTAACCCTGGATAAACTTATAGGAAAAATTTCGACGACAGAATGTCTAAACATCATAGCGAAAGTGTGTGAAGCCGTTGAGTATGCACATAAACACGAAATTATTCACCGAGATATCAAACCTCAAAATATAATAATCGATAAAAATAAAATGGTATACGTTATGGACTTCGGTGTAGCCAAACACATCGAATCAGACCTTACAATAACCGGAAGTCTTATGGGAACCCCCATGTATATGTCTCCTGAACAGGCTAGAGGTGAAAATACAGACCACAAAACTGACGTCTATTCATTAGGCGCAACAGCATATCACTGCATAACTGCACTACCGCCTTTCGACGGAACCAACATTGTAGATATAGCTACAAAAGTAGCTGAAAAGGATCCTACTCCCTTAAGAAAAATAAACCCGAAGACTCACAAAGATCTAGAAATAATTATTAAAAAGTGCATGTATAAAGATCCCGTACTGAGGTATGGCAGCATAAAAGAACTCAGAGAAGACATCGAAAGATTTCTCAATCATGAACCAATACTCGCAAGAAACCCTTCTGTGTTTTACCTTGCATCGAAAAGTATTATCAAACATAAGATAACCTTAATTACTGTTGTTCTGCTATCAGTAATTGCAACAGGCTATTATTTAACCAGCGCATATTTAAAAAACAAAAGTGAAAAAGAAGTTAACGACCTTATAACAAAAGGAAGACTCCTAGGAACACAAGGAGACATTGACGAAGCAACAAATGCCTTCAAACTTGCTGCTGAAATCAACCCTGAATCACAATCCGCTCATTTTAATCTTGGGATAGCTTACTTAGCTAAAGGTTTGAACGATGATGCGGTCAGATCTCTTCTGAAATCGATAGCGATTGATCCTTCTTTTGCTGAAGCGCACTTCCAACTCGCTCTGGCTTACATAAATTTGAAGCAGTTCAATAAATCAATGAAATGTCTGGATGAAACAATTAAGTTCCACCCCCTCCATTACAGTGCCTACTACAATAAAGCCGTAATCTATTACAACGAAAAAGATTATAAACAAGCTATTGAGAACTATGAAGCATCTATAAAAATCAAACCCGACTTTACAGAAGCAATTGCGAACTTAGGACTAACATATAAACATGTTAGTGAATTTGACAAAGCGATATTACTCTATAATACCGCTCTCGATTCGAACCCTGGATCAACACTCCTTTTAAACAATTTAGCCTCCATATATCTCGATAAAAAATCCTATGAAAAAGCAGAAAAATACTATAAGAAAGCACTGAGTATAGATCCCAATGTTTTAACATCCTTACAAGGATTAGGTTCTCTGTACATAGAAGAAAAACGTTTTAAAGACGCCATCGAGTTATATGAAAGGGCAATAACCATTAATCCTAACTCGGGAAACAACCTCTACATACTCGGTTACGCATACTATTACACCGACAAATATGAAGAGGCAAAAAAAGTACTTGAAAAAGCCATCAGCATCAAACCTGATTTCGAACCAGCATTTTTTCAACTTGGTATGGCTTATTACAAAAACGGAGAGCAAGACAAGGCAATCGAGTGTTATTTGAAGTGCTTATCCCTGAATCCCGATAACTTTGAAACACAATATAATCTAGCAATTATATACAATGCCACCGGACAAATGGATGAAGCAATTCACATTCTAAATAAAGCGGTTCAACTGAAACCAAATGATTCAAAACCTTATGCTGTTCTTGGAGATGCCTACATGCGCAAAAATGATTTTGACCAAGCAATTCAATGTTTAAAAAAAGCTGCAAAGTTAGCCCCAGACATGTCCGTTATGCACAATAACCTTGGTGCAGCATATTCTAGAAAAGGTAACAGCAAAAAAGCAATCAAATCGTATAAAAAAGCGCTTGAACTTGAACCAAACCTGCCTAACACTCACTATAACCTTGGAATAGAATATATCTTTACAGGTGACAAAAACTCAGCACTCGAAGTGTACAATACTCTGAAAGGCATAAGTAAACAACATGCAGATCTTTTAAAACAAGATATCGACAACGCATTCCCTAATTAGTCCCGACTCCTTCTCATATAAAAAGTCGGGACATATGTAAACTCTAAGGCTACAAGACTGTATAAACTCATAGACTGTTGAGATGCGTTGGACTATATAGACTCGTTTGACTGTTATTCAGAATTGTATCGACATCAAATACTTAAGCTCATCATCGATATCAGACTCATCTATTACGTACTGCTTAATTTCATTTCTGACTATATCCTTTAAAACTCTTCTTGAATATGTCAGATAATTTCTCACATCTGTTTCTTTAACTTTAAGCTTGGTTGAAATATCCCCATATTTTGAACTCGCGCCTGCAGAGTCTCGACATATGTAATACATTTCAAAAACATTGAAATATTTGTCTTTCCCTTCATCAATCAATCGGTCTCTCAAAAGCTTAATAGATCTTGAAATCACCATTCTCGCCCACTCTTTATCAAAAAGCCCTACAGGATCAGAATTATCATCTCTGCAAGGATCATCATTTACATCATCAAAACTCATTGTAAATGTATCCCCCCCTCTTTTTTGAGCCTGACTTTTTTCCTTCATATTGATTAAGAAATGCTTCAGCGCAACCTTTACATATGTTCTGAACCTCCCTTTCTGAGGATCTACCGGCTTCAGATATTCCTTTTCTAAAAAATGAGAAAAGAAATCCTGTGTAAGATCCTTTGCATCCTCATTGCTTTTTCTCCATGCTATTCTTATGTACCTATAGACTGGCTTCCAATACATAGAAATCAACTGATCTAAGCACTGCTTGTACTCCTTCGCGCTGCTGTCTTTGGCTTTAAGAACAAGCGCCCAAACTGTATCCGGGAAACCCCACGCACCCCCACCCATAACAGTATCTGATTTTCCCATTATCTCACATTATAACTTTTCCAGGATGATAGTGAAGCTCCTCGACCTACCTGTTAGTTATGTCTGTTACATCTCTAAATAAGTATCTTTCCTTATATGTCGAATAGTAACATCTGTCAGGCAACAACTCATAGTTTGCGCCAAAATAAAAGTTAAAAATAATTCTGAATATATTCACCGGAGTTATTGTATTATAAAGCAAGCTATTACCACCATTCGGTAGATAGAAGGCACTAAAATTGGACATCCTTTCAAACAGAAATTCATCTGAAGTATCATTTGAAAAATATAGCTCATCAACAACATTGTGTGGACCATGGTCAGAAATAATCACAATTATCGGTGGGTTCAGTTTATCACTCATCAGAGAATCAATAACCCTTTTCAAATACTCATTCGTCTGAACCAACTCACTAACATAGTCATTTTTGAAATTTGCTGGATTATTTTTGCCAGTAAGCAGAAATGGTCCATGCAACCCTAGCAGATGAGCAAAAACAAATTGTGGTCTATATGTGAACTCTTTCCGCCCCATACTTTCAAGAGCATACACTAAATGCCTTTTGGGAGCATCGGCAGAAAACCCAATTCCTAACCCTGCCAAGATCGCTTCCACCGGTGTCACACTTGTCAAAAATCGAATTTCAATAGGGTTACCATACCAATCTGGGCCTGCATAGATGTCAATATTATCAAATACAAGCCTCAAATCACAATCACTGTACTGAATAATTTTATAGCCCAGTAGATTTAACATTGAAGTAACTTTAGACATTCTCGCAAGTTTTAAAGCTGCTGATCTTCTGTCAGCGTTCATACTGGAAAGATAATTAAGATTTAGCATTGCGGAAATTGTGGGTATTGTCCAGCTGTAATTAGTTCTGCTCTGCTCAGCTATATAAAAACCTGAACTCCTAAGATAATTCAAGAATTGAGAATTATCAAAACTATAACTTTGCTTCAATACGTCGCTTCTCGCGCATGCATCTACTATAATACAATAAATATCAGGAAGGTTTTTCCCTGTCACAAAAGTTTTTTGTACTTCTTTCGAGCCGCCATCTAATTTTACTTTCTCAAAATTTAGAAAATGAAATGAAGTGAAAACAACAGGAGTAATAACTAGAGCAGTGCCAATCACTCTGAATAATTTATTTATGTTGTCGAGTACAGAACGCTTTAATATATAAATTACGCTCAATAACAAAATTATAAAAAAAACTCCTGCAACATATCTATACTTTCCAATTACTAAACCGAATAGTGAAAAACCTTTTACAAATATATAGAAGTGATTTATTGAATAAGCCAACAAGATTGCCGCACAAGTAATAAGGGCTGCTCGATCTCTACTCCTGATTATTAATGCAAGCAAAAGCCAAAATATAAAAATAATTACAGCAGATTTTATAAGCAATCCTGCCGACCAGGAGATGACAAAGATCTCATACTCTTTTAAAATATAACACACAAAAGTAACGACTGGGAATATACTGAACAGAATTAAATTAATGATGCTAATTACTTTCATTATTCTTCATAAAATAAAGTATTCTTCCGGTCTCACCAATAGCCTCTCTGGCCAATATCTGGAAATATCTTCCGAAAACGCGCTCAAAACTTTCCTGAGTATAGTCAGTAAAAATATCTTTTCTGCTCATAAGAAGTTTTTGGACCTGCGGATCATTTTTAGGGACAAACTCGATGATCAGATCCCTGCACAACTTTCTCAATAAAGACGCAACTCTATCCATTGGAATATTGCGCGTAATAACTACATGATGCAAGATAGCCAGAGCAAGAATCAGATCCACCGGGCCACGTTCTTCAAGTGACCTTGTCTCTTCGCATTCCCACCCCCTTCCTGATGTAGGATTTGTTACATCCATAAGAAGAGGAAGAATATTTTTCTCATTTGTTTTCAAACATCGACGGTAGTTTAACTCAACTGAGTCATGATCAGAATCAATAGAAACAGTATAGATGCCATTTTCAGCAACTAATCTGCTATACTCACCTGTATTGGATCCGATATCCCATATACGGCAGGGCTTAGGTTGAACCATCGCTTGTAGTCTAGCTACTATTTCCTTTTTGTATTGCGCAGCTTCCTGACTATGCGGAAGCAATGTATATTCAGACCACTCGCTGGAGGTAAGTTTCAAATTAAAATTACTTATTGCCTGCTGGAGATTATCAATCAAAGCGCACAGCGCGAATTTGGTCATTTTTCTCTTTTGGTTATGTATAGATTGGTTTACATACTTTTTCTGCGCCCTCGAATGCAGATGTACATGCGCTAATATCGAAAAATTCATCCAGCTCCTAGAAGGAAGAAGGGAACTGGCAAGATCCAATGGTATACCATCACCATAAATATAATGCAACCGGTTCAACCTCACATCCCGATATCGCATCAATGCAAGCGGTGCAAGAAAATGCTCGCAAAACTGCCTGTATGCTATCCATGGAGGTCCCTCCTGATATCTTTCCAAGGAAAGAGTGTCTATAAGCAGCGGCTTTCCATTCAAAAATTGGATATTATAAGCGCTGGAGTCTTTGAGACTCATATTATACTCCAATGCTATCTTCTGGATCTCGAGCGTAGCTAATGCAGCGCTTTTCAGCTGGCCGAAACACCACTCAAATGGATATGAGATAAATGGAATTGCATTTGGTCTGATTATTTTGAACGCAGACTCTGTCTGAGCTAAACTCATATCCGCCTCAACGTGTGGAATCAGGAGATTCGAGCCAACAAGTTTGTCGTACAACCCTGATGATATTAATTCGTTGTAATCTCTCTCATAAATTCTGTTGATCTGCCTATACGTTACATCATTCTGACTAAATACAAATCCTGCAGGATCCCTTGAAAAAGGCTGGCTCAAATTATCAGCTCTGCTTATTTCTTTCTCCATCAGTTTGTCCAGAAGTTTTCGATCGGTTAAATAACAACTTTATCTTTTTCCAGTACAGTTTGATCGCATATAATGTACCCACAACCCCCGCAATAAGCAGCTGGAAAATATAGCTGCCTGTCCCGGGATCAATATAGCAGAACCCAATCAGTATATCACAGAAACAAAACAACAAGACCGGCTTTAATAACTTCATTTCTCTCAAAATTATCGGTCATTATACAATATTTACACTTCTTAACGTAGAGTTTTCGAAAGATTTTAGAGTATAACTAATCTTTTTAGTTTAATTTAAAATCTTAAATCTAAAATCTAAATTCCGATCGCCCCCATCGTCTAGCGGTCCAGGACACGGGCTTTTCAAGCCCGCGACACGGGTTCGAGTCCCGTTGGGGGCATTTCATTGCCACATTGCTTTTATTGTTTATTGCTTATTGTGCAGTACAGCAATGTACATTAACTAATTGACTAAATACTATCACTCCGTTTTATTAGCGACTTCCAAAACTTAAAGTTATACTAAGCAAAAATGCGCAAGAGTATTATACTAACAATTTTAATAGTACTGGTTGCAACACTATTATCAACACAACCAAGTGATGATGACAAGTACAATAAAACATTAATCAAGACTATAACCCACAATGAAATGGAAAGATCTTACCGACTCTACATACCAAAATCACGTGAGAATAACGACAAACTCCCTCTTGTCATTGTACTTCATGGCGGCGGAGGCACAGCAGAGGGAACTCAAAACAAACTGACAAAAAGAAAGTTCGATCAACTTGCTGAAACAGAACAGTTCATCATAGTGTACCCTGAAGGGTATAAAAAAGGCTGGAATGATGGGCGGGAAAGCGGGCAGCCCGCCGCCGAAGAAAACATAGATGATACCGAATTTATCTCCAAAATCATAGATGAAGTCAGTAAAGAACACCCAATCAATGCAAAAAGAATATATGCGACAGGTATTTCGAACGGCGGATTTATGTCATTAAGACTCGCCTGCGAACTCTCCGACAAAATCGCCGCAGCAGCACCCGTAACCGCAACAATGTCAGAATATCTGATGGAAAACTGCAAACCTGCAGAACCTGTCTCAATTATGATCATAAACGGAACCGCCGATCCTCTGGTTCCATATGATGGAGGAGAAGTTGAGCTCTTCGGATTAAAAAGAGGGAAAGTTTCCTCCACTTCTGACTCCATTAAATACTGGATAAAAAATAATAAATGCAATGAGACTCCTGCTTCAACAAAAGAAATCGATAACTTTCCAAAAGACCGAACAAAAGTTGTAATTCAAACTTATTTGGATGACAAAAATAACAATGAGGTTGTATTGTATAAAATCGAGGGAGGAGGCCACACCTGGCCGGGTGGATGGCAATACCTATCAGAAAAACTGATCGGAATTACCAGCAAGGAGATCGACGCCTGTGACGAAATAATAAATTTCTTCAAAAAACATAACAAATCTTAGAACATCAAGCGCAGATCGTATGTAAGCGACGTTTCGCGATTTCCTCCACAGATTTCACCGATTGATGAGATTGATAGCACAGATATAGGAATCAAGCTATATTTCTTTATCTGAGTAATCTGGCGTTTTCTCCGTGTAATCAGTGATCTACAAGAATTTTACGAAAGATCACGTAATAAACCACGAAGTATGCGCATACTGCGACCTGAAATACCAACCGTTTTGTTAAGTGTTCTAATTATCCCTGCCGTAAACGCGGAACACAGAGCTCAATTCTCCTATTGACAAACAGATCACAAATAAAATCGTGCTTACAACCAACATTGTCCATCCGACAAATTTAATACTATCAGATCCTATACGGGGCAAAATCCTTGAAATGAGAAAGAAATCAAGGACCTTTTCTTCAACCCATTCCGCTCCTCCCCACTTTGCAACCCACAACCAGAACGATCCCCAGACAAAATATCCTATGAGAAGGGTCTGGATCGGCAATGCAACCAGCATCTGAACCAACTCGGGATTAAATCTCATAATCATATAATAAGCAATCACCTTTAAGTAAACAAGATGTCTGAATCAAAATCATCAAGAATCGTCGAATAAGCCACATTCTAAGGGCAGGAAAATCAATATATCGTTACAAAAAAGGAAAGAACCATTACTAACTCAAATCCACTAAACTTAAATATCCCCCTATTATTTAGTAAAAATTATTATTTTTTTACTGATTGTACTTTGACCCTTTCAGACCCAAAAACTGTTTTAGGTTATATGCAGACCAAAAAATTTCTTTTACCCATAAATATGATCTTTGCAACAAAACTTGTGATTGCAGCAGCCATTATTGTATTGCTCACCGGATGTGTCAGAGACAATGCAAATACAA